>JACDAG010000549.1 GCA_013695565.1 Bradyrhizobium sp. | reverse complement strand
GCACCGCCCCTTCAAATGCGGCTCATGACGGCAGAGCGACGAGACGGCGTCGAACTCGCTGGTGACTTGCCGAACTATGCTGCTCACTCCGGCGCGTTCGTGTGGAAGCTGGTAGTAGCCTGGATTGCGATGGGTTTGCGCAGGCCAGAAATCACTTTGGGAAAGGCAGGCCTTAGGGCGGATTAGCCAACTTGTCCGCCGTCGCTCGCAGGGCGAAGGTGGAAGGCGTAATCCGCCATTTTGTCTTCGGTTCGGACGGCGGATTACGCTGTCGCTAATCCGCCCTACGCACTCTGGCATTCAGCTGCAGGAACTTGCCAGATTGATGCGAGCGGTCACAGCAGCTACTCTTGTTTGCCATGGTAATCCCCGAGCCAACGCCACAGCGATCGGATGCAAAAGCTTGACAAGCGAGCGCCGGATCCTGCTTTGGATGTGCCTGCTCGTTGGCGTGAACCAGCTTGGCTTCGGCGCGATGGTGCCGTCACTGCCGCTATATGCGAACTCATTCGGTGTCTCGGCTTCAGCCATCGGTATTGCCATCGCCGTATACGGTTTCGCGCGTTTTGTGGCGGTCTTGCCTGGCGGACAACTCGCAGACCGCTGGGGCCGGCGGCCCGTGCTCGCCATCGGCGGCGTCCTTTCCGCGATCGGAAGCTTCTGGTGCGCCGGATCGGATAGTTTCGTCGAATTCAACCTGGCGCGAATTGTTGCGGGTGCCGGCGCGGGCATCATTCTGACGGTTGGCCAGATCGTACTCGCCGATATCAGTTCGCCCGGCCGGCGTGGGCGAAACATCGCGACTTATCAGGCTGCGTTTCTTTTTGGTTTTGGCGTCGGCCCTTTTCCGGGCGGATTGCTGGCCGGCGCCTACGGCCTTGCCTCACCATTTTTGTTGACGGGCGTGGCGAGTGTTCTGACGACGGCGATTGCCTGGTTTCTGGTCAGCGAAACCAGGTCCGCCAGAACGAGCGCGGCAACTTCCGGCAAGGCTGCCGCTGAAATCCCCTTCGTCCGGCAGATGCTGCGGCTGTTATCTCATCGCGGCTTTCTGCTCGTCAGCCTGATTTCGCTGTTGAACGCCGTCGTGCGCACGGGCGGGCTGTTTGCGCTCATCCCGCTGCTTGCGACGTCAACGCTCGGCCTTTCGGTTGCCGAGATCGGCTTCGCCATGATGGTGTCCGGCGTGTTCGGCTTTGCCGCTGCTTATCCGGCCGGCTGGCTCGCCGACCTGGTCGGCCGGAAGGCAGTCATTGTCCCGTCAACCGTGATGACAGGGTTGTCGATGGTCCTGTTCTGCTACGCGCCTTCCTACGCGTGGTTTATCGCGGCTTCCATCGTCTGGAGCGTTGCAGCCTCCATCAGCAGCTCCGCGCCGGCTGCCTACGCCGCCGATGCAGCTCCTGCCGGTATGAATGCGTCAGCGATGAGCGCATACCGGATGACGGCGGACGCCGGCTATGTTCTTGGGCCGCCAGGATTGGGCTTGCTCGCCGACCTCACCAGTCCGGCCGTTGCCATTATCTCGGCATCCGTCGTTCTCGTCATCATCGGCGCCATCTTTGCAGTCACGCCCGCGGAAAAGCGGAGTGAGGCGCAGAGCTAGGGGCGAACGTCCAGCGATTAACGAAGTCTGAATCGCAATAATTCGCCGATGCTTTTTAGCGAAGTCTTATAGGGTTCATCCTTAGGTAGCAGGAAACTGATTGCCAGGAGTGATCGCAAATGACGTTCGGCAAGCGCCAGGCCGGAGTTGGGGCCGCTGCACAAGGTGTCAATGTCGACATGGCTGTTGCACATAGCCGGGTTGTCACCGAGGCGGCCGGGCCGACAGGCCACCCGATCCGTTGGTTCATTTTGCTGGTTGCAATTGGCGCGGCGTTTTACGGACTGTTTGTGAGCTATGGTCCGAATATCCTGCGCGACAATCGCCTGGCCGGCACCTGGCAACCGGCGTATGACCTGCGAGCCGTGGAAGGGAAGTGCGAGCGAAAAAATTTCGTGGTCACCTTCTGCAATGCCAAGATCAAATCAGTCGCCATGCCTGATCAGGCGCCAATCGCCGTCAGCTTCATGATGCTTTTTTCGGGCGGTGGCGGGGAGGCCCTGGTGCCGGTGCGCTCAACGACCGACCGCGCAGCGGTCTCTATCCACTACGCAGCGGAAGCAAAGCTTTTGAACCGTACGCTATCGTTTATTTTCTCGGCAGGCATCCTGGTTCTGATTGAGATCGTCGCGCTGCTCATGTTCTGGAAAGCGGCCAATACTTTTTCGGATTGAGTGGCTGGACCGTGACACCGCTAAAAACCCTTGCCGCCATCTGCTGCATCCTGCTGTGTTGGGCCTATTTCCAATTGCCTTCCGGCTCCGGAGATGTGGCGTCCCGGCAGACCCTGTCCGTCAGCGAACAGCCGGACCGGATCGTGCTCGGCTGGAGCGGGCCCGTGCAGGAGCCCATGAGCGAGCGCGTCGCGGCGGCTCTCGATCGCTACAAGGCCGATCGACGGCGGCTCGTCCTCATCCTCAACTCACCGGGCGGCTCGATTGAACACGGGCGCAAGGTCGTCTCCGCGATCCGGGCGCGCGAGCGCGCGATTGATACGGTCGTCGAAAAGGCCGGCGTATGCGCCTCCATGTGCGTTCCGATCTTTCTCGCCGGCAGCAGGCGTATCGCCGATCCCGAATCCTACTTTATGTTTCATGAGGCCAGCTTGAGCAATAGCGCTCCGCACAAGACGAAGCGACACGAGTTCAGCGATTCCGAGAGATTCCTCGTCTCGCAAGGCGTCAAGACCATCGAGGCGTACGCCACTGACGAGCTCTTCCGTAACGACATCGGCATCCGCGGCGTTAGCGTGGACTGGCTTGACGGAATGCGCAAGAAAATCAGGGGACGCGATGTCTGGATGAGCGGTCAACAGCTCGTCGATGAGCGTTCTGGCATCGTCGATAGTCTCATTCGTACATCTGCTCGTTAAGGGCCGCAGGGCGGATTAACCGACTTGTCCGCCGTAGCTCACAGAGCGAAGGCGGAAGGCGGAAGGCGCCATTTTTTCTTTGATGCGGATGGCGGATTACGCTTCGCCAATCCGCCATCCGCGCTACTCGTTCAAGCCACCAAGGCTTGAAGCTCTACGGCCTGTTCCCGGTTGTGCACGGCGATTGCCGTATGGGTGTACAGGGCGTTTGATTGAAGAGTAGCGAGGCGGTCGAGGAAGGCGCTACCCTTGACGACGTGCAGGCCCACTCCGCTATCGGCGGGGAAGATACCCAAGACAACGTCATAAGCCGCAACAACATCTCTCAACGCGGCGGCCGGGTCGTTCGAGCTTTCAATGAATGCGCGAACGTCTGCTGCGAGTTCACGCAGTTCGTCAAAATTGTCCAAAGGAGTACTCCAACGCAACTAACTGCCGGATCTTTGGCATGAGTTGATTACCGAACCATAAAAGGTCCCTCGTGAGGGGCCGGCCGATTCTCGCGGCGCCAATCATGATGGGGGCCCAGGCGTTGGTCCCCGTCCAGCAGTGATATCGACGTTGTGAGTTTTCGCGCGAACGCAGGTATATCCCACGCCGACTTTTCGTTAGAATTCGGTGCCGGAACATGAGGGCCGTAGATGGACTAGCCGAAGGCGTAATTCGCCATTTGTCTGCGGCCCGATCACGGATTAAGGCTGTTGCCACCGCCCCACACCAGTTCCGAGCCACTGGGAGAGAGTACGATGATCTCACGCCGCTTGTTCATCGCGACCGGTGCGGCGGCACTCACCGGCGCCCAGTCAGCACAGGCGCAGTCGGGCTATCCCGATCACACCATGCGAATTCTCGTCGGCTATCCGGCCGGAGGCGGCGTCGATCTGGTGGCGCGGCTCGTGGTCGAGCCGATGCGGGAGATGCTTGGGCAGCCTGTGATCGTCGAGAACCGCGCCGGTGCAGCCGCCATGATCGCGGCCCAGGCCGTCGCCAAGGCGGGCCATGACGGCCATACGCTGCTGATGGCGGCTTCGGGCGAGGTCACGATCAACAAGCATCTCTACAAGGAGAAGATGACCTATCAGCCCGAGACCGAGCTGGTGCCGATCGCGCTCGCCGGGATCGTGCCCTGCGTGGTCGTCGTGGCCGATGCGTCGCCGGTGCGGACGCCGGCGGACCTGATCGCCTTCGCCAGGGCCAACCGGGGCAAACTGAGCTATTCGTCCTCGGGCGTCGGAAATCCCCAGCATCTGGCGGGCGAGCTGATGAACAAGATGGCCGGCACCGATGTCCAGCACGTGCCCTATCGCGGCTCGGCGCCGGCGGTGACCGACGTCGCGGTCGGCGCCGTCACCATGAGCTTCAGCAGTCTCGCTGCCGCGCTGCCGCTGATCCAGTCCGGCAAGATCCGCGCGGTCGCCGTCACCTCGCGCGAGCGCATGCCGCAACTGCCCGATGTCGCGCCGCTTGGCGACGCGCCGGGGCTCGCCGGCTACGAGTTGCTCAACTGGTTCGCGATGTTCGCGCCCGCCAGTTCGTCACCGCCGATCCTCGCCCGTCTCGCCGAGGTGATGCCGAAGATCATGGCGCAGCCCGATATCACGGAGAAGCTGGCGGTCCAGGGCATCGTTTCGCGCAGCATGACCGATGCCGAATTGCGCGCCTTCGTCCGCGCGGAATCGGACAAATTCGCCGGGATCATTGCGGACGCCAACATCACGCTCGGCAATTGAGGCCCGGCGCGGCCTTTCCGGTGGTTTGAAGCTCGCAGCCCCTAGCTGCGGCGCGACCGGCATGCTTTGGTCCCCCCGGGCAAATCGGCACGAATTTCTTTTGTTTCGGGTTGCGCGGCTGAGGTATCTTCCGGGTTATGTCAAATTCGGCGAAAACGCATTTTGTTCGGCTGATTGCCGCGCTGCTCGGCGTGTCGATGGCGTCGCCCGCCTTGGCCGAAGGCCCGATGAAAGGCGTGGACTTTGTCCGTGTCGTCCCCGATCAGATGCATCAGCTTGAGGTCGTCAAGGTCGAGTCACGTCCGTTCCGCACCCAGAGATCGGCCATCGGCCAGATCGGGTACAATGAGGAAGCCTCTACGATCGTTCTGACACCGTTCTCGGGGCGGGTGATCCGTCTGATCGCCAGGCTCGGCGATCAGGTCAAGAA
>JACDAG010000515.1 GCA_013695565.1 Bradyrhizobium sp. | reverse complement strand
GAGGATCAAAAACCGGAAGAGCCAGATGACAATTTCAAGGTTGTTTGACCAATCGACCCGAAGGGTCGATCAATCCGGCTTCCAGCCGTAACCTGAAGCCACCGCCTTTAGGCGGTGGAGTGTTCACGAGGCAGTTGATAGTGTTCTCATCGAGAACGCCGCAACGAAATCGCAACGAATTGGGTGAAACGACCGTGAACAAAACGAGACGGAAGCACCTGCCGCAGCAAGAAAAATCAATAACTTAGAGAACATTCACTGCGTTCGGGACGCAGGGGTCGCAGGTTCGAATCCTGCCACTCCGACCATTTAATTTTCAGGCATTTTCTTGATTGCTGGCGGTTCCCGAGTCAACCGCTGAAATGCACCGGGCTTTCGCCGGGATTCCCAAAATTGCGGATGATGCGGCTGAACGCAGCGATGGCTGTCGCCTGAAAGTGCGGCGGTGGCGCTAGTTTCGTTTGCCCGGACACAAATCCGACATCGCAAAGCAGAATGCGGCCGGCATCCGTTGACGCCGTCGGGCGGGGACACGACATATCCGGTGCCGTGGATCAGGTCCCTGCACCGGAGCAACTATGAACGCGCCACCTAATATCGATCCCGCCGCCGCGCATTCCGGCGGCGACGTCGTGCACTGGCTGACCAACGGCACGCGCGATGAGCGCTTCATCGACAATATCTTTGCCGAGATGTGCATCCGGCTTCAGCAGGCGGGCATCCCCCTCAAGCGGTCTACCCTTCACGTCCTGATCCACCATCCGCAATGGCTCGGCGCCCGGATCATGTGGGCCGACGGGATGCGCGAGGCCGAACTGACGCGAGTGGACTACGATGTCAGCGAGCGATCCGAATATATCGGCAGTCCCGCCAATGAAATCCTTGATGGCGCCACCGAGGTGCGTGAAAATCTCGAACGCGATCCATCGCTCGGCCGCAAGCACGCCGTCTATGACCAGATGCGGGAGAAAGGCCTGACCGATTATATCGCGTGGCCGCTGTACCATACGCTCGGCAAACGGCATATCGTGACCTTTGCAACCGACCGGCCCGGTGGTTTCGACGCCGCCCATCTCGTCGCGCTGCAGAAACTGTTGCCGGTACTGGCGCTGGTCAGCGAAATCCGGATCAAAAACCGCCTGGCGCGAACGCTGCTCGAAACCTATGTCGGCTCGCACGCCAGCGAGCTCATTCTGGCCGGCGCCACCCGGCGTGGAAGCGGAACGACGGTACGCGCCGCCATCATGATTTGCGATCTGCGTGATTTCACCCGGATCTCCGACAATTGGCCGCGCGATGACGTCATTGAACTCCTGAACGGCTATTTCGACGCGATGTCGGAGCCGATTGCGCGGCATGGCGGGGAAATACTGAAGTTCATCGGCGACGGCCTGCTCGCCATTTTTCCGCTCAGCCAGCCCTTGGCCTGCGCCAATCTGCTGCATGCCGTGACCGAAGCCCGTCAGGCGATGTCCGCCCTGAACGAAAAGAACGGCGAAACCGGTCGCGCGCCGCTGAATTACGGCATTGGTGTCCACGTCGGCGACGTCATGTACGGCAATATCGGGTCGCGCAGCCGGCTCGACTTCACCGTGATCGGTCCGGCGGTCAACATGGCCTCGCGTCTCGAAAACCTCACCAAGCAACTCGGCAAACCGGTGCTGCTGTCGCGTGCGTTCGCCGACGCCGTCGGAGGCGATTTCGATCTCGAACCCGTCGGCGAATATCCGGTGCGCGGCTTCAACGATCCGATCGAGCTGTTTGCGTTCAACGGCTGAAGCGCCGCGAGCCAGGCCCGCATCGACCCGCCGGTGGGCTTTACTCACGCGTAACGGGTCGGCGACGTTGGTCGCCCGGCCACCTGATGAAGTCATTGCTGGGCATGTGGATATCGAACCGTCGGTTTCTGCAGCCGGACGCGACGGGTGGCGCTATCGGCACCTGCCCAATATAACCTTGGGTATGTGGGCGAGGAGCTGAGCGGTTGCGCGAGCGTTATCAAGGTCAGTCCCTGAACCGGCTGGAGGATGTTCGCTTCCTCACCGGGCACGGCACCTATGTCGCCAATGATCACGTTCCTGACGTGCTCCACGCCCATGTGGTCCGTTCGACCCACGCCTTTGCGCGTATCACCCGGCTTGATCTGGACGCCGCCCGTGCGCTACCCGGCGTCGTGGCGGTGCTTTCCGAGGCCGACCTCGCGGCCGACGGGATCGGCGAGTTGCCCTGCGTCACCGTCATCGATGCGGTCGAGCCGATCATCGTGCCGCCGCGTCCGGCGCTGGCCCGCGGCGTCGTGCGGCATGTCGGCGATCCCGTCGTTCTCATCGTCGCCGAAACGCTGGAGGCGGCGGTGGCGGCCGGCGAAGCGGTCGATATCGGCTATGAGCCGATGCCCTGCGTCACCGTGGCGACCGCGGCGCTAAAACCGGATGCTCCGCTGCTATGGAAGGAGGCGCCGGGCAATTC
>JACDAG010000495.1 GCA_013695565.1 Bradyrhizobium sp. | reverse complement strand
CAACCACCTCGACCTCGCGCGGATCGGCCAGCTTGAAGGTTGGCTGAACGCGCTGCCGCGCGAGATGCCCGTCGTCATTTCAAGCCACGACCGCGCCTTTCTCGATGCCACCACCAACCGGACGCTGTTCCTGCGCCCCGAGCAGTCGCAATTATTTTCATTGCCCTTCACGTCGGCGCGCGCAGCGCTTCGCGAGGCCGATGCCGCGGACGAGCGGCGCTACCAGCGTGACCTCAAGACCGCCCAGCAACTTCGCCAGCAGGCCGCAAAACTCAAAATGTCGGCATCAATTCCGGCAGCGATCTGCTGTTGTCGAAGACCCGGCAATTGAAGGCGCGCGCCGAGAGGCTGGAAGATGCGGCCAAGCCGGCGCATCTCGAACGGTCTGCCGGCACGATCCGGCTCACCAACCGTGCCACCCATGCAAAAGTCCTGGTCACGCTGGAGGACGCCGCGGTCGAGACGCCAGATCGCCGATTGCTGTTCAAGACCGGCAAACAGTTCATCGGCAAGGGCGACCGGATCGTGCTGCTGGGGCCGAACGGATCCGGCAAGACCCGGCTGGTGACGATGCTGCGCGCGGGCATCGAAGATCCGGATGCGGCGCCGGCCGGCATCAAGGCGACGCAGTCTCTGGTGCTCGGCTATTGCGACCAGGCGCTCGCCGGGCTTGACGATGCAGAGACACCGATGCGCGCGATCGTCCGCCGCTTCGACGTCGGCGACCAGCGCGCGCGTACGTTGCTGGCGGGCGCCGGCCTTGCCATAGAGAAGCAGAGCCGGAGAATCGAAGAACTCTCCGGCGGCCAGAAGGCGCGTCTCGGCATGCTGGTGCTGCGGCTGACCGAGCCCAACTTCTATCTGCTCGATGAGCCAACCAACCATCTCGATATCGAAGGGCAGGAAGCGCTGGAGGAAGAATTGCTCGACCCGCAGGCCAGTTGCCTTCTCGTGTCGCATGACCGCAATTTCGTTCGAAATGTCGGCAACCGGTTCTGGCTGATCGAGCGAAAGCGACTGGTGGAACTGGATGACCCCGAGGGATTTTTTGCCGCGGCCGGTGCGACGGGGTAGCGGCTGCGCCCTGCCCTGCTCAGGCCGATCGCGCCGCCGGCATCACGCCGCCGAGCGCCACCGTCAATTCCGCGGCCACCTCGCGCACGGTCTCGCCGAGCGTGGCCAGCCGCTCGTCGGTGATGCGGCTGGTCATGCCGGAGACGGAGATCGCGGCCAGTGGTTCGCTGCAATCATTGAAGACCACGGATGCAATGCAGCGCAGGCCCATGCAGGCTTCCTCGTCGTCGATGGCGTAGCCCTGGCGGCGGACCTTTTCGAGCTCCTTGAACAGTTCGCCCGGGCGCACGATGGATTTTTCCGTCAGCCGCGGCATCCCGTGATGGCGGATGATGGCGTTGACGTCCTCGTCGGAATAGGTCGCGAGCACCGCCTTGCCGACGCCGGACGCCACCATCGCGACGCGGCCACCGACCTTGGTCAGCGAGCGCATGATCTCGCGGCTCTCGGCGCGGGTCAGCACCACGATGAACTCGTCGTCGACCACGGCGAGATTGGCGGTCTCGCGCGTGAGGTCGCGCAGCTTGCGCAAATACGGCACGGCCTGGGCGGAAAAATTACGGCGGCGGGCGAAGGTCGCGCCGACGGTAAAGGCGCGCGCACCGACATGCCATTTCGATTCGGTGCGGTCGAACTGCACGAAGCGGCGGCTTTCCAGCGTCGCCAGCAGCCGGTGCACGGTGGAGGTCGACAAACCCGTGCGGATCGCGAGATCGCTGAGGCGATAGCCTTCGTCGTCCTCGGCCAGCGTTTCGATGATCGAGAGCGCACGATCGACGGACTGGACGCCGCCGTCTCTCGACTCGGCCTCATTGTCGACGCCTGGTTTCGGCTCAAGGGTTTTGCGCCGGATCACGTTTCGCTTCATCGCGACCTGCATCCATCCGTCAGAGCATGATAGCCCCAGGTCTAGCGGCCGGGCCACCTCGCCCCGCTTGCGGGGAGAGGTCGAAGCCGAAGGCTTCGGGTGAGGGGGTACAGGTCTCTCGGCACGCGTCACTTGCGGAGAGAGCCCCTCACCCCGACCCTCTCCCCGCGAAGTGCGGGGCGAGGGAGAAGCATATCCAATTCAGAGCAGGCCCGCGCCACGCGCCCACTTGTATTTGGCGCCCAACACTTCGACCGGCAGTTCAGTCGAATAGGCATAGGCCGGGATGCCGTTCTGGTAGAGATATTCGGCGGCCTCCTCGACCTCGACGTCGCCGGCGAGCGAGGCGACGATCGGCTTTACGAAGCCCTTGGCCTCCATCTCCTTCT
The DNA here is from genome assembly GCA_013695565.1 of Bradyrhizobium sp. Taxonomy (GTDB): domain Bacteria; phylum Pseudomonadota; class Alphaproteobacteria; order Rhizobiales; family Xanthobacteraceae; genus Bradyrhizobium. The sequence goes on along the minus strand of JACDAG010000495.1, from coordinate 3,575 downwards.
TCACTTCGACCATGTTGCGGGCGAACACCATCGGCGGCGTGACGATGGTGTGCCAGTAGCCGAGGATCAGCGAGTGGATGCGATCGTCGGACAGGCCGAGCTTGACAGTGTTGACGTAGGTGATCGGCGGCTCGCCGCCGGTGATATCCACAGGATTTCCCGCAGCGCCAAACGGCGGGATGAATTTGCGGAACGCGACGTCGAGGTCCGGCGGCATCGCCATTAGCGACAGGCCGTTATCAACGCAGGAGTCCGACAGCAGCACGCCGGAGCCGCCGGCACCGGTGATGATCAGGATGTTCTCGCCCTTCGGCGTCGGCAACACAGGCACGCCGCGCGCGAATTCAAGCAATTGCCGCAACGAGCGGGCGCGGATCACGCCTGACTGCGCGAACACGTCCTCATAGATCTTGTCGTTGCCGGCAAGCGCGCCGGTATGCGACGAAGCCGCCTTGGCGCCGGCCGAGGTACGGCCCGCCTTGAGCACCACCACGGGCTTCTTCTTGGAAACCCGCTTGGCGGCTTCTGCGAAGGCGCGGCCGTCTTTCAGATCTTCGCAATGCTGCGCGATGATCGCGGTGTTGGGATCCTGCTCGAAGAACGCCAGCAGATCGTCCTCGTCGATGTCCGACTTGTTGCCGAGGCCGACGATCGCGGAGACGCCCATCTTGGCCGAGCGCGAGAAGCCGATGATCGCCATGCCGATGCCGCCGGATTGCGACGACAGCGCCACCGAACCCTTGACGTCGTAGGCGGTACAGAACGTAGCGCAGAGATTGGCGGGCGTATAATAGAAGCCGTAGATGTTCGGCCCCATCAGGCGCACATTGTACTTCTTGCCGATCTCGACGATTTCTTCCTGCAGCTCGGGTGCACCGGCTTCGGCAAAGCCCGACGGAATCAGGACAGCTCCCGGAATTTTCTTCTCGCCGCACTCGATCAAGGCGCCGGCGACGAATTTTGCGGGGATCGCGAACACGGCGGTGTCGATCACGCCCGGCACGTCCTTGACGCTCTTGTAGGCCTTATAGCCCAGGATCTCGGCGGCCTTCGGGTGGATCGGATAGATGTCGCCTTTATATCCGCCGTTGATCAGGTTCTTCATCACGGAGTTGCCGATCTTGCCGTCCTCGGCGGAGGCGCCGATCACGGCGACCGCCTTGGGCTGCATGATGCGGTTCATGGCGGCGACGATTTCGTCGTTCGGGCGCGGCGCCGGCCGCGGCTTGTAGTCGAAATCGACGACGATGCGGACGTCGGCGGCGATCGCGTCGTTCTTGGTGGCGAATACCGGGTTGAGATCGAGTTCGACGATTTCGGGGAAGTCGCTGACGAGCTGTGACACTTTGACAATAACGGCGGCCAGCGCCTCACGGTTGACCGGGTCACCGCCGCGCACGCCCTTCAACATCTCATTGGCCTGGATGCCGTCGAGCATCGAAAGCGCATCTGCCTTGGTGGCGGGCGCGAGGCGGAAGGTAATGTCCTTCAGGACTTCGACCAGCACGCCGCCGAGGCCGAAGGCGACCAGCTTGCCGAACGAGCCGTCGGTGATGGATCCGACGATGACCTCGGTGCCGCTAGCCAGCATCTGCTGGACCTGGATGCCCTCGATCTTGGCGTCCGTCTTATACTTCTTCGCATTGGCGAGAATGGTCTCGTAATTCTTTTCCGCATCCGCCGCGGTCTTGACGCCGACCATCACGCCGCCGGCTTCGGTCTTGTGGAGAATGTCCGGCGAGACGATCTTCATCACCACCGGGAAGCCCATATCGGCCGCGAGCTTGGCGGCCTCGGCCGCGGATTTGGCCACCCCCTCCTTCGGAACGGGGATTCCATAGGCATCGCAAACCAGTTTGCCCTCCGGAGCCGTCAGGCTGGTGCGCTTATCGGCCTTGACCGCATCGAGAACTTTGCGGACCGCATCTTTGGGATTCGACATAGGACTTCCTCCTGGGCAAATTTTATGGCATTTGGTATGCCAGAGAGGAGATTGTCAAGTCACTCGATGACCCGGAAACGCTGAAAATACTGACAACTTGACATGGTGGTATTTGGTATGCCAAAAATATTATGGCAATTGCCTGCTACAACACGTCTCCCACTGGAGGAGACGAATCGTGCCCGCACGCAAACAACCCAAGGCAACGCCTGCAATGGCTGATGCAGATATCGCAATCGTCCGGATTGCTCCTGAGACGAGCTTCAAGAACAAGGCCTACGAGGCCTTGAAGGAAGCTATTCTCAAGATGGATATCTATGCGACGCCCGAGCAGGTGATGCTCGACGAGCGCGCCCTGTCCGAACGCCTCGGCGTCAGCCGGACCCCCATTCGCGAAGCCATCGCGATGCTCGAACAGGACGGTTTCGTCAAAACCGTGCCACGCCGCGGCATCGTCGTGGTCCGCCGCACCAAGACCGAGATCGTCGACATGATCCGGGCCTGGGCCGCACTCGAGAGCATGGCCGCGCGCCTGATCACGACCACCGCGCGCAAGAAAGACATAACGGCGCTGCGCGATTTCTTCAAGGATTTCGGCAAGGACCGTCTGCCGCAGGATCACGTCGACGAATATTCCAAGGCCAATATCGCCTTCCACCAGGCCCTGATCTCGCTTTCGGAGTCGCCGGTGCTGGTCGATATGACCAACGACATCCTGCTGCATGTGCGTGGCTACCGGCAACTCACGATCGGCCGCACCGATCGCACCGCGACCTCGCTGCCCGAACATATGGGCATGATCGAAGCGCTCGAAGCCCGCGATACCGAACTGGCCGAAAAGCGCGCACGAGACCACACGCTGGGTCTCGCCGCTTACGTCGAAGCGCACGGTCAGGAATTGTTTAGTTAGAACGACTTCACAGCAGAAGACGATCAACTCGTCCGAACCACACGATCAGGGAGAAAGTGGAATGTCCGTAACCGCAGCCAAGAGCATCGAATCGAATCAAGCCGAGCGCGAGCTTACCGACGGCTTTAATCTCATGATCGATGCGCTGAAGCTCAACGGCCTCACCACGATCTACGGCGTGCCCGGCATCCCGATTACGGATTTCGGCCGCATGGCGCAGGCTGCGGGCATTCGCGTGATCTCGTTCCGCCACGAACAGAATGCCGGCAACGCCGCCTCGATCGCCGGCTACCTGACCAAGAAACCCGGAATCTGCCTCACGGTTTCGGCGCCCGGTTTTCTCAACGGCCTCACCGCGCTGGCCCACGCCACCACCAACTGCTTTCCGATGATCCTGATCTCGGGCTCGTCCGAGCGCGAGATCGTCGACCTGCAGCAGGGCGACTACGAGGAGATGGACCAGCTCGCGATCGCCAAGCCGCTGTGCAAGGCAGCGTTCCGCGTGCTGCATGCCCAGGACATCGGTATCGGCCTGGCGCGCGCGATCCGCGCCGCCGTCTCGGGCCGTCCGGGCGGTGTCTATCTCGATCTGCCAGCGAAACTATTCGGCAAGGTGATGGACGCCGAGGCCGGACAGAAGTCGCTGGTGAAGGTGATCGACGCCGCACCGGCTCAGATCCCTGCCCCATCCGCCGTTAAGCGCGCGCTCGACGTGCTCAAGAG
>JACDAG010000482.1 GCA_013695565.1 Bradyrhizobium sp. | reverse complement strand
TCCGCCAGGCGTTGCGCGAACTCGGGATCACCGAAGATGTCGCTGCCAAGATCGGCTTGCGGCTCTACAAGATCGGCATGCCCTGGCCGCTGGAGCCGCAGGGCGTGCGTGAATTCGCCGTCGGCCTCGAAGAAATCTTCATCATCGAAGAGCGCCGCGAGATCGTCGAGAATCAGGTCAAGCAGGAGCTGTTCAACTGGCGCGACGATGTCCGTCCCCGCATCATCGGCAAGATGGACGATCATGACAAGCGCTTCCTCCCCTTTGCCGAAGAGCTCAGCGTGGCCTCGCTCGCAAGCTCGCTGACCGAGCGGCTGCTTCGACTTAATCTCAACCCCGAGATCGCAGCACAGCTGCGCGCCAAGGCCGACTGGTTCAACGGCCGTCAGGCGACGCAGATGCAGGCGGTAGCACCCATCACCCGCACGCCGTATTTCTGCTCAGGCTGTCCGCACAACACCTCGACCAAAGTCCCGGAAGGCAGCCGCGCGTTTGCCGGCATCGGGTGCCACTTCATGGCGCTGTGGATGGACCGCTCGACCGAAACATTCACCCATATGGGCGGCGAGGGCGTGCCGTGGGTCGGCGTCGCACCGTTCACCAAGGAAGAGCACGTGTTCGCCAATCTCGGCGACGGCACCTACTTCCATTCCGGCAGCCTCGCGATCCGCCAAGCGGTCGCCTCCGGCGCCAACATCACCTACAAGATCCTCTACAACGATGCGACCGCGATGACCGGCGGCCAGCATGTCGACGGCGAATTGTCGCCACAGCAGATCACCTTCCAGCTTCACGCCGAAGGCATCCGCGACATCTATCTGGTCTCGGAAAATCCCGACGCCTATCCGGCGTCCGAAATCGCGCCGGGCGTCAAGACCGCGCATCGCGACGATCTCGATACCGTTCAGAAGACGCTGCGCAAGGTGAAGGGCGCCTCCGCGATCGTGTTCGTTCAGACCTGTGCTGCCGAAAAGCGCCGCCGCCGCAAACGTGGGTTGCTGGAGGATCCGGCGCGCCGCGTCATGATCAATCCGGCGGTCTGTGAAGGCTGCGGCGATTGCTCGGTGCAGTCGAACTGCATTTCGGTCGAGCCGCTGGAGACGGAGCTCGGGCGCAAGCGGGCCATCAACCAGTCGACCTGCAACAAGGACTATTCCTGCGTAAAGGGTTTTTGTCCGTCCTTCGTCACCATCGATGGCGGCAAGATGCGCAAACGCGCAGCAGCCGGCGTCGGCGATATCGGCGAACTGCCGGAGCCTGCGTCCCGGCCCACACTCGAGCGGCCCTATAACGTCGCCGTCGGCGGCGTCGGTGGCACCGGCGTGCTGACCATCGGTGCATTGCTCGGCATGGCCGCGCATATCGAGGGCAAGGCCAGCATGATCCTCGACATGTCCGGCCTCGCGCAAAAGGGCGGCGCGGTGCTGAGCCATGTCCGGCTTTCGGAGCACACCGCCGACGTCACCTGTTCGCGCATCGTCACCGGCACGGCCGATCTCGTGCTCGCCGCCGACGAAGTGGTGGCCGTCGCCAAGGAGACCATGACGCTCTGTGAATCCGGCCGTACCACCGGGATCATCAATACCCACCTCATTCCAATCGCCGACTTCATCCTCAACCGCGATTTCAATTTCCAGGCGCGCAAGGTCAACCACGTACTGGAGACCGCGCTCCGCAAGGACTCCTCGTTCTTCGATTTCACCAAGCCGGCTGAAATGCTGCTCGGCGATTCCATCGCCACCAACATGATGATGATGGGCTTTGCCTATCAGAAGGGCCTGCTGCCGCTCTCGGCCAGGGCGATCGAGCAGGCGATCGAGGTCAACGGTGTCGCGATCAAGCTGAATCAGCAGGCATTCCAGCTCGGACGCCTGGCCGCGCACAATCCCGCAAAACTGATCGCGATGATGAAGGATCAGGACGAGACGGTCGCACCGAAGACGCTGGACGCGATGTCGCTCGACGAGATCATCGCCCATCGCAGCAACCTCCTGACCGAGTATCAGGACGCGAAACTCGCCGCCCGCTATCAGGGCCTGGTCAAGCGGGTCCGCGACGCGGCGGTGGATGGCGGTTATGACGAGGCGTTGCCGCGCGCGGTGGCGATCAATTACGCCAAACTGCTGGCCTACAAGGACGAGTACGAAGTTGGGCGTCTCTTCACCGACGGCCGCTTCGAAAAGCAGCTTCGCGATCAGTTCGAAGGCGATTTCAAGTTCAGCTTCAACCTCGCAGCCCCGATGCTGGCGGGCAAGCCCGATGCGATGGGTCGGCCGGGCAAGCGCAATTTCGGCGCCTGGATGATGCCGCTGTTCCGGATGCTGGCGAAGCTGAAGGGCCTGCGCGGCACCGCGTTCGACATCTTCGGCTACAGCGCCGACCGCAAGCTCGAACGCGATCTGATCGCAGGCTACGAAAAGGACGTCGCGACGGTGCTTAGCCTGCTGTCGCCGGTCACGCTCGATACTTCAATCGAAATCCTCTCGCTGCCCGATCGCATCCGCGGCTACGGCCCGGTCAAGGAAAAGGCGGTGCACGACGCCAAGGCCCGCTACACCCAACTCGCCGCCGACCTCGTCAACCCGCCGCCTGCGCCACGCCAGATCGCGGCGGAGTAGGGCGGTATCCACAACCGTCGTCCCGGCCTTGCGCCGGGACCCATAGCCACCGATCCCAGAGTTTTGCGAAGGCTGCAAGCCAGCCTCAAAACGCAAAAGACCTCCGAGCCGAAGCTGGAGGCCTTCACTGTCACGAGGGGTACATCCGCCCTTCGCGACACCACTGGAAGCGCGTCGCTGCGCTATGATTGACGTTCGTATTCCATAACCATCAACGTTTTATGACGTTGATAGTTTCGTCGGGGACAAATCTAGACGAACAGATCGACGACGCTCTTCAGCATCGCAACGATCAGCCCCGATGAAAAAGCGGCGGTGCCGAAGTCAGCGATTTCCAGAAGAACCGCCCGGTGTTCGTCATCGAGTTCTGAAATGGCTTTGCGCATGGTGGTCCTCCACCCCTGCAACTATTTCGGTGGCGCCCGGTTCCTTCTCTTTCGTCATTCCCCGACGCGCAACTGCGCATCTGAGGGCGTGCCGCTTGGTGCGAGCCCTGGAATCCATCAGGCAGCATGGGCTGTCGCCCGATGGATTCCGGGCTCTCGCTGCGCGAGCCCCGGAATGACGGCAAGAATTGCGCGACCGGCAAATTGCTTCCGATTTACAGAAGTCATGTCAAGCCCTGAAATAAAAAATATTTCGCTTTTCCCGAAGGTCAAATCAGCTTACATGTCAGCCCATCCCGTCCCACTCAGAGGGGCGTTGGCCATCGTCACAACGAGGGGCGGGGATGGTGGACGCGGATGTTGCGACTGACGAGCGCGACCGAGGCGTACGGCGAAGTCGTGTGGTCCTGACGTCGCGTTGCTGGCGTCAATGCTCCTGGGAGACATTCGATTTCCCAGGGCGCAACGGAGGCAAAAGAGCCGTTCTCCGGGGAGAGCACGCTATAAGCCGTAAGCCATAGCGCAGGGAATGTCGGATGTTCTCCGCTGCCCTGTATGCTCGTGTGCGCACTTTTCTGTGCACATTGCACACGAGATCGCGGGTGCAGCGCGCATCCGGCATTCCCTGCGCCCTCTGTTTGGAGAGGGCGGGAAATTTCCAGCAAACCTCGGGCGCAATGCGTCGCGAGATCGCTAAAGCATGTTTTGGAACACCGTCATTGCGAGCGTAGCGAAGCAATCCGGGCGCGCATTGGCGCGACCCGTTGGCTCGCAATGACGGGGATAGGCCGCGGCGTACTGGGTCCCCCGCTTCGCGGAGGACGACAGCGCCGCCCTCCCGACCTGATACGATGTTCACCCATAATCATCCCGACTTGGGTCCAGTCGCTACGTCTCGCCTGACGGAATATTTCCTCGCTTGCCAAGGCCCGCCCGACAGGCCAGAAAAACATTGGAAATAAGAAACGCCAGCGGAGAACGATTTGACCATCAAGGGCAAAGCCTACATTGCCGGGATCTACGAGCATCCGACCCGGCACGCACCCGATAAATCCACCGCGCAGCTGCACGCCGAGGTCGCCAAGGGCGCGATCGAGGATGCGGGCCTGACCAAAGCCGATATCGATGGCTATTTCTGCGCCGGCGACGCTCCCGGCGGGCTTTGGCCGATGGTCGATTATCTCGGCCTCAAAGTGCGCCACATGGATTCCACCGATACCGGTGGCTGTTCCTATCTGATCCATCTCGGCCATGCCGCCGAGGCGATCGCCGCCGGCAAATGCTCGATCGCGCTGATTACGCTCGCCGGCAAGCCGCGCACCGGCCCAATGCCGCCGCGCGCCGCCGGCGCCGAGGTCGACTTCGAGGCCGCTTACGGCGCGACCACCCACAATGCCTACGGCATGTGTGCCATGCGCCATATGCACGACTACGGCACCACCAGCGAGCAGCTCGCCTGGATCAAGGTCGCCGCGTCCCATCATGCCCAGTACAACCCGCACGCTATGCTGAAGGAAGTCGTCACCGTCGAGGACGTGCTGAACTCGCCGATGATCTCCGATCCGCTGCACCGGATGGATTGCTGCGTCGTCACCGACGGCGGCGGCGCGCTGATCGTCACCACGCCCGAGATTGCAAAGAGCCTGAAGAAACCGCTGGTGCGCCTGATCGGTCACGGCGAGGCGATGAAGGGCCCGCGCGGCGGCAAGGAGCTCGATCTGACTTACTCCGCCGGCGTCTGGTCCGGCCCGCGCGCCTTCGAGGAAGCAGGCGTCACGCCCAAGGACATCAAATACGCCTCGATCTATGACAGCTTCACCATCACGGTCTTGATGCAGCTCGAGGATCTCGGCTTCTGCAAGAAAGGCGAGGGCGGCAAGTTCGTCGCCGACGGCAACCTGATCTCCGGCGTCGGCAAACTGCCGTTCAACACCGATGGCGGCGGCCTTTGCAGCAATCATCCCGTCAACCGCGGCGGCATGACCAAGATCATCGAGGCAGTGCGTCAGCTGCGCGGCGAAGCGCATCCCAAGGTGCAGGTGCCGAACTGCGATCTCGCGGTCGCCCACGGCACCGGCGGACTTCTCGGCGTGCGCCATGCCGCCTCAACCTGCATTCTGGAGCGTGCGTGATGGCTGAAGCAAAGAAACTTCCGGTGCCGCAAGGCAATCCCGAAACCGCGCCGTTCTGGGAAGCTGCCAAGCAGGGCAAGTTCCTGATCAAGCGCTGCACCGCCTGTGGCGAGCCGCATTATTTCCCGCGCTCGATCTGCCCGTTCTGCTTCTCCGACAAGACGGAGTGGGAAGAAAGCTCCGGCGAGGCGACGATCTACACCTTCAGCCTGATGCGCAAATCCCCGACCGGGCCTTACGCGATCGCCTATGTCACGCTGAAGGAAGGCCCGTCGCTGCAGACCAACATCGTCGATTGCGACATGGACAAGCTCAAGATCGGCCGGAAGGTCAAGCTGGTGTGGAAGCCGACCGACGGCGCCCCGCTGCCGTTCTTCACGCCGGCGTAGGGAAGTTGCGCGCGCTGCGCGCCAAGCAAACGGATGTCATCCCCGCGAAAGCGGGGATCCAGTAGACACCGGCGATTACTGGATCCCCGCTTTCGCGGGGATGACGATATGAAAAAATTCGGGAGGACGCGCAAAAATGCCGATCATCTACGACGAGCTGATGGCCCTGAAAAATCTCGGCCAGAAATACGCCTACACCGACCGCGAGGTGATGCTCTATGCCTACGGGATCGGCATGGGAGCTGATCCCATGGACGAAAAAGAACTGGCCTTCGTCAATGAAGGTGTTCTCACGCCGCGTGCGCTGAAGGTGGTGCCGACCTTCGCTTCGGTCGCGGCCTGGGGCGCCGGCCCCGGCGACATGAAGATCAACCGCCTGATGGTGGTCGATGGCGAACGCGACATCACCTTCCACAAGCCGTTCGCGACATCAGCCAATATCACCGCCGATTCGGCCGTGCTCGACATCTTCGACAAGGGCAAGGACAAGGGCGCGGTGATCCGCCACCAGACGGTGTTGAAGGACGAGAAGGGCGAGAAGCTCGCGACACTGGTTGCCTCACGCTTCGCGCGCGGTGACGGTGGCTTCGGCGGGCCGTCCGAAGGTCAGCCCGAGCCGCACAAGGTGCCGAGCCGCGCGCCTGACAAGACCGTCGATATCACCACGCGTCCGGATCAGGCGCTGGTCTATCGTTTGTGCGGCGACCGCAACCCGCTGCACTCCGATCCCGAGTTTGCCAAGAAGGCCGGTTTCCCGAAGCCGATCCTGCACGGCATGTGCACCTACGGCATCACCTGCCGCGGCGTGCTGCAGACCTATGCGGATTATGACTCGTCCGCCTTCAAGCAGCATGCGGCGCGGTTCTCATCGCCGGTCTATCCCGGCGAGACCGTGACGATGGAATTGTGGAAGGACGGCAACGTCGTTTCGTTCGAAGCCAAGGTAAAGGCGCGCGGCGTCACCGTGATCAAGAGCGGCAGGACGGTGCTGGGTTAACATTACCGTCATTCCGGGATGGTCCGAAGGACCAGACCCGGAATCTCGAGATTCCGGGTTCGCTGCGCGCCCCGGAATGACGGTAACTCACAAGGAGAACCACCATGGGATTACTCGACGGCAAGGTTGCACTCATCACCGGAGCCGGCGGCGGGCTGGGTGAGGCCTACGCCAAATTGTTCGCGCGCGAGGGGGCGGCGGTCGTGGTCAACGACCTCGGCGGCCCCCGCGACGGCTCCGGCGGCGACCAGACGATGGCGCACAAGGTGGTCGAGGCGATCAAGGCCGAGGGCGGCCGGGCGGTCGCCAACGGCGCCGACATCTCGACCATCGCCGGCGGCCAATCGGTGTTCGACGACGCCATCAAGAATTTCGGCCGCGCCGACATCCTGGTCAACAACGCCGGTATCCTGCTCGACGAGACGTTTGCAAAAGCCAAGGAGGCCAATTGGGACAAGGTGCTCAGGGTTCACCTCAAAGGAACCTTCTGCTGCACCCAGCCGGTGTTCAAATGGATGCGCGAGAACGGCGGCGGCGTGATCGTCAACACCTCCTCGACCTCGGGCCTGATCGGCAATTTCGGCCAGACCAATTACGGCGCCGCCAAGGGCGGAATCTGGGGACTGTCGAACGTGCTGGCGATCGAGGGACGCAAATACAACATCCGGATCTGGACCCTGGCTCCGGGCGCCTTGACCCGCATGACCGCAGACCTGCCGCGCTATGTCGAGAACCCCAAAGCGGCGCTCGGGCCGGACGGCATCGCGCCAGCCGTGCTATACATGGTCAGCGAGTTGTCGGGCGACCAGACCGGCAAGACGCTGGGCGTTTCCGGGCCCCGCGGCGTCCGCGAACTGCGGATGATGGAAATGGAAGGCTGGACGCCGCCGTTTACGGGGTGGAAGGCTGAGGATATCGTGACCCACGCCAACGAAATCTTCTTCTCCGAGGAAGAGATCAAGAAGTCGGCGCGGAGATTCAAGTAGAAGTCGTTCCGGGGCGCGAAGCGAACCCGGAACCTCGAGATTCCGGGTTCACGCTTCGCGTGCCCCGGAATGACGAAAGAGGAAAAGACATGACCAAGCTCACCGCCCAGGCCGCAGGCACCTTTGCGATCGCGCCGACCCCGTTCCACGATGACGGCCGTATCGACGAGAAATCGATCGACCGGCTGACCGACTTCTATGCCGAAGTCGGCTGTGACGGCGTCACCGTGCTCGGCATTTTGGGTGAGGCGCCGAAGCTCGATGCTGATGAAGCCGAGCAGGTGGCGATCCGCTTCGTCAAGTGCGCCAAGACCATGCAGATCATCGTCGGCGTTTCGGCGCCAGGATTTGCCACCATGCGCTCGCTGGCCAAGGCGTCGATGGATGCGGGGGCTGCCGGCGTCATGATCGCGCCGCCGCCACACTTACGCACAGACGACCAGATCACCGGCTATTTCAAACAGGCGCAGGAAGCGATCGGCGACGACATTCCCTGGGTGCTGCAGGATTACCCGCTGACGCTGAACGTCGTGTTCACGCCGGCGGTGATCCGCCAGATCGTGATGGACAGTCCGTCCTGCGTGATGCTCAAGCATGAAGACTGGCCGGGGTTGGAGAAGATCTCCACGCTGCGCGGCTATCAGAAAGAGGGCTCGCTGAAGCCGATGTCGATTCTGGTCGGCAATGGCGGCCTGTTCCTCGATTTCGAAATGGAGCGCGGCGCCGATGGCGCGATGACGGGCTACGCCTTCCCGGAATTGCTGATCGATGTCGTAAAACTGCAAAAGGCCGGCAAGCGCGACGCCGCGCATGATCTGTTCGACGCGCATCTGCCGCTGATCCGCTACGAGCAACAGCCGGGCGCCGGCCTCGCCGTGCGCAAATACGTGCTGCAGAAGCGCGGTGTGATCGCCTCCAGCGCGCAGCGCAAACCCGGTGCGA
>JACDAG010000450.1 GCA_013695565.1 Bradyrhizobium sp. | reverse complement strand
AAGGACTGGGTCAAGGCCACGCTCGAAGACCTCGTCCCGGTCCGGGCCGGGCGTTTCGTCGTGCACGGCCACCACGACCGCGCGCGGGTGCCATCCAACAAGATCGGCATCGAGATCGAGGCGGCGCTGGCGTTCGGCACCGGCCACCACGGCACCACGCGCGGCTGCCTGCTGCTGCTCGATCATGTGCTGAAGGCCTGGCGCCCGCGGCGCGTGCTCGATCTCGGCACCGGCACCGGGGTGCTGGCGATTGCGGCGGCACGGTCGCTGCAGGAGAACGTATTGGCCAGCGACATCGATCCGCTCTCGGTGCGGGTCGCGCAGGAAAACGCGCGGCTCAACGGTTCAGGGCATCTGGTGCAGGCGATCCGCGCCACCGGCTTTTCGGCGCCGGAGTTCGCGCAAGCCGGTCCCTTCGATCTGGTGCTGGCGAACATCCTCGCCAATCCGCTGCGGGAAATGGCAACGCCGATGGCGCGGCATCTGGCACCATCGGCGCTGGTTATTCTATCGGGACTGTTGACGCCCCAGGCGGCTTCGGTGATCGCCGCCTATCGTGCGCGCGGGCTGGTCCCGGTGCGTCATCTGCGCATTGACGGCTGGAGCAGCCTGTTGCTGCGCAACGCGGGCTAGAATCTATTCGGGAGGTTTGTAGCGGGCGACGACGGCCGTTACGTCCTCGCGCGGGGTGCGTTTGACGCGCGCCTCGACGAAGCGGTCCAGCATCTGCACGATCACACCGCGTTGCTTCTTGTTGGCGATCGGAGGCACCGGGCCACGGCGATCCGGCGGCGAGATCTTCTCAAACGTGAAAGCAGGCATTGTGTATCCCCTCTTCGTTGAGTTGAGACACTCCTGGAATTTCCCCTTGCAGCGTCACGTGAACCGCTTGCACCGCAAACCGTTCCGTCCGATCTAACGCGGACATGGATATTCAAGCATAGATTATGCCAAATTATGGCTATGTTGCCCCACGGCCCGCCTACCCCAACCCAAGAGTGACCCCGGCGATGTTCGAAGCCCATTTCCAGACATTCGAAGACCCCGAAGGCGGCGTGGCGCTGGCCGCCCGGCTGGCCGCGTTCCGCGAGGAACTGGCGCGGCGCAAGCTGACGGGATTCGTGATTCCCCGCGCCGACCAGCAGCAAAATGAATATGTGCCGTCCTCGGAAGAGCGGCTGGCCTGGCTGACCGGCTTCACCGGCTCGGCCGGCATGGCCGCCGTCCTGACCAGGGAAGCCGCATTGTTCGTCGACGGCCGCTACACGCTGCAGGCTGCCAAGCAGGTCGACCGCATGGCCTGGCACATCGAACCGCTGGCCGATCCGCCGCCGGAACACTGGCTGACCAGGCATCTCACCGCCGGCGACCGCCTCGGTTTTGACCCCTGGCTGCACACTTCTGCGGCAGCCGAGCGGCTGGCGGCGGCCTGCGCCAAGGCCGGCGCGGAGCTGGTCGCGGTGGAGACCAACCCGTTGGACTCGGTGTGGACCGAGCGCCCGACCCCGCCGCTCGGACCCGTCGCGGTACACGGCACGCAGTTTTCCGGCGAGATCGAAGCCGAAAAGCTGAAGCGCCTCCGGCTCGAGATCGCCAAACTCAACGTCGAAGCGCTGGTGCTGTCGGATAGCCACGCGGTGGCCTGGACCTTCAACATCCGCGGCGCCGACGTCTCGCATACGCCGCTGCCATTGTCGTACGCGCTGGTGCCGAAGGACGGCCGCCCGACCGTGTTCATCGACCACCGCAAGCTCTCCAACCTGACCCGCGACCATCTCGAACAATCCGCCGATGTCCGCGAGTCCGACGCGCTGACGCCGATGCTGACCGAACTCGCCAAGGGTGGTGCCGCGATCGCGCTCGACAGCGCCACTGCCGCCGATGCGTTGAGCCGCCTGATCGCGGCCGCCGGCGGCAAGCCGGTGCGCGGCAACGATCCCGTGGCACTGCTCAAAGCGGTGAAGAACATCACCGAGATCGAAGGCACACGTACCGCACATCAGCGCGACGCGGTGGCGCTGGTGCGGTTTCTGGCCTGGATCGACCGCGAGGCGCCGTCGGGCGCGCTGACCGAGATCGATACCGTCGAGGCGCTGGAGACCTTCCGCCGCCAGACCTGCGCACTGAAGGACGTGTCGTTTCCGACCATTGCCGGCACCGGACCGAATGGCGCCATCGTGCATTATCGCGTCACCCGCAAGAGCAACCGGCGGATATCGTCGGGCGATCTGCTGCTGATCGATTCCGGCGCGCAATATGAAGACGGCACCACCGACGTCACCCGCACCATCGCGATCGGCGAGCCGACGGAGGAAATGCGCGACCGCTTCACCCGCGTGCTGCGCGGCCATATCGCGATCGCGCGCGCGATATTCCCCGACGGCACCACCGGCGCGCAGCTCGACAGCCTGGCGCGGCAATATCTTTGGGCCGCCGGCCTCGATTTCGAGCACGGCACCGGCCACGGCGTCGGCAGCTATTCCTCGGTGCATGAAGGCCCGGCACGGATTTCCAAGCTCGGCACCGCGCCGCTGAAGCGCGGCATGATCCTTTCCAACGAGCCCGGCTATTACAAGACCGACGCCTTCGGCATCCGGATCGAAAATCTTGAACTCGTCGTCGCCGCTGAAATCGAAGGCGCGGAAAAGCCGATGAATGCCTTTGAGACGCTGACGCTCGCTCCAATCGATAGCAGGCTGATCGATCGCGCCCGCA
>JACDAG010000432.1 GCA_013695565.1 Bradyrhizobium sp. | reverse complement strand
GACCGAACCGCCCGGCGGTAAAGCGCAGCAGCATCATGGCGCTGTCATCGGCCTTCTGATCGTGAAACGACGTGCTGACCGCGGCCGAAACCGATCCGACCCGGCCATTCATCAGCCACACCAACTGGTCCAGCGCGTGGATTCCGGCGGTCATCAGCATGCCGCCGCCGGTTAAGGGATCGAGGTGCCAGCCACGGCGGTTCGGCTCCATCCAGATTTTCTGCAGCGAACTCGACCCCATGACGGGCTTGCCGAGTTCGCCGCGATCCAGGATCTCGCGCGCCACGAGGCAGGGCCAAACGAAGTGCATGATCTGCCCGACCATCAGCTTGCAGCGGCTTGCTTCAGCGGACGCCATGATGCGACTGCATTCGGCGACCGACAGCGCCATCGGCTTTTCCAGCAAGACATGCTTGCCGGCTTCCAGCGCCGCCACCGCCAGCTGACAATGCAAATGATGTGGTGCCGTGATCGCGACGGCATCGACGGATTTGTCGTCGAGCATCGCGCGCCAATCGCCGTAGGGCTTGCCGCCATGTTCCGCGGTGAAAGCTTCGGCCAGTGCCAGTTCCTCGGCGCACACCGCGACGATGCGGGTGTCCGGCAGGGATGCAATCGCACGCGCGTGAAAAGCGCCGAAAAATCCGGCGCCCAGAATGCCAACTCCGAGCATCAGGTGTCCCTTGGTCGAGCCGCGTCTCGTCAAGCTACAGCCAATGCGGCGGATACGGCAAAGATCAGCTTCGCGTGGCCTGCCAGGTGCCGCTGCAGCGATCGCCGGTGATGACGCCGCTCCACGAACCGGTGCCGCTGGTGCCGGCGAGCTGGCCGCCGCCATTGGCCTTGGAGGCGCCCACCGAGACGTTGACGGCAACCGCGCCGCCACGGCCGACCGAGCCGGAGACCCTGCCCCCGCCGGCCGAAGACACCCGGGTTCCCTTAACCTGGAAGGGGACGCTATAGCCGGAGCTGCAATTGCCGCGCGTGGTGGCGAAAACCACGTTCCAGGTGCCGTTATAGGCGCCCGAGGCTCTGGCCGCGTCGGCGGTGGAGGGCACCACGGTGGCCGCGGCGAGCACCGCGAACAAGGGAAGCCAACGCAGGGTCGAAAAGCGGGAAAAGGGTGCGGATCGGGAAATGAAGCGATGAAATCTGGTCATTTTGGTCCTGCTCCGGGCTGAGACGGTGATGACATCAACGACTACGTCGCAGCTCAGGGTTTACCGGTTCATCGTTGCCAATTGGCTTCTGGTCTGCCATAAGCCCAGCCTTCATCGCCCGGCTGATTAAGGGCTGCCGTGTCGATGACCCAGTGCGGGTGGTTTCGTTTTCGGAAAAACCTGAGCACTTTCAACGCTCTAACGAGCATTTCAAGCCGCAAAAGCGCCCCTCGGGGCGCGTTTTTCTGTGGCCATAGGAGAGCCAAATGCCCAAGCTGAAGACCAAGTCAGGCGCTAAAAAGCGCTTCAAGGTGACTGCCACCGGTAAAGTGATGTCGGCCCACGCCGGCAAGCGCCACGGCATGATCAAGCGGACGAAGAAGCAGATTCGTCAGCTCCGCGGCACCCGCGTGCTGTTCAAGACCGACGGCGACAACATCAAGAAGTATTTCTTGCCGAACGCCTGATCGTATCAGCGTTTCGCTTTAGCCGAGCCGCATCCGCGCGGCGATCCGTCACCTAATTTCAGATCTAAGGATAGCAGTCATGTCTCGCGTCAAACGCGGTGTGACCTCTCACGCCAAGCACAAGAAAGTCTACAAGGCCGCCAAGGGCTTTTCCGGCCGCCGCAAGAACACCATCCGCGCCGCCAAGGCCGCGGTCGAAAAGGCCGGGCAATATGCCTTCCGCGACCGCAAGCGCAAGAAGCGCACGTTCCGCGCGCTCTGGATCCAGCGCATCAATGCCGCGGTTCGTCCGTTCGGCATGACCTACAGCGTCTTTATCAACGGCCTCTCGAAGTCGGGCATCACGGTGGACCGCAAGGTGCTGTCGGATCTCGCCATCACCGAGCCGGCGGCGTTCCAGGCGATCGCTGAAAAGGCCAAGTCTGCGCTCGCAGCGTAAGCTCGAAAAACGCTCGCTGCGTTCTGCAACTCCGGTGTCATGCCCCGCGAAAGCGGGGCATCCAGTAACCACCGACCTAGATCGTTGACCCCGGGGGTTACTGGATCATCCGCTTTCGCGGATGATGACGGTTTCGTTTGCCGGACTGCCACGCACCCTCCCCAAAGGTGACCGTCGCCATGTCCGATCTCGCAACGCTCGAAAACACCATCCTCACCGATATCGCCGCCGCCGGCGACGAAGCCGCGCTCGAAGCGGTGCGCGTCGCAGCCCTCGGCAAGAAGGGCTCGATCTCCGCGCTGCTCGCGACCCTCGGCAAGATGTCGCCGGACGAACGCAAGACGGAAGGCGCCAAGATCAACCTCGCCAAGGACAAGGTCACGCAGGCGCTGACCGCCCGCCGCGATATCCTGAAATCGGCCGCGCTCGACGCCCGCCTTGCTTCCGAGACCATCGACGTCACGCTGCCGCTGCGCGATGCGGTTGCCGAACAGGGACGCATCCATCCGCTGAGCCAGGTGTTCGAGGAGGTCAACGTCATCTTCGCCGATATGGGATTTGCCATCGCCGAGGGTCCTGATATCGAGACCGACGACTACAACTTCACGAAGCTGAATTTCCCCGAAGGCCATCCGGCGCGGGAGATGCACGACACGTTCTTCTTCAACCCAAAGGAAGACGGCTCGCGCATGCTGTTGCGCACCCACACTTCGCCGGTGCAGGTGCGCACCATGCTGGGCCAGCAGCCGCCGATCCGCATCATCTGCCCGGGCCGCACCTATCGCATCGATTCCGACGCGACCCATACGCCGCAGTTCCACCAGGTCGAAGGCCTCGTCATCGACAAGGGCTCGCATCTCGGCCACCTCAAATGGATCCTGCACGAGTTCTGCAAGGCGTTCTTCGAGGTCGATCACATCAACATGCGGTTCCGGCCGTCGTTCTTCCCGTTCACCGAACCTTCGCTCGAGGTCGACATCCAGTGCCGGCGCGACAAGGGTGAAATCCGGTTCGGCGAGGGCGAGGATTGGCTGGAGATCCTCGGCTGCGGAATGGTGCATCCGAACGTGCTGCGCGCCTGCGGCATCGATCCCGAAATCTATCAGGGTTTTGCCTGGGGCATGGGCATCGATCGCATCGCGATGCTCAAATATGGCATGTCGGATTTGCGCCAGCTGTTCGACAGCGACGTGCGCTGGCTCAACCATTACGGCTTCAAGCCGCTCGACGTCCCGACACTGGCGGGAGGCTTGAGCACGTGAGTCTCCGAGACCACCGTTGCGGAGAGAGCCCCCACCTTAACCCTCCCCCGCAAGAGCGGGAGAGGGAACGGACCGCGCGTGAGGTAAGCAACATTTATAGCAGGGACGCGAATCCTCACTCCACACGATCGGTCGAAACCCCCTCTCCCGCTTGCGGGGGAGGGTTGGGGTGGGGGTCTCTCCACATCGGAGCTGTCCATGGTTGATCCAGAAAAACCCACCTGGAACGTCCCGAAGAAGCTCCGAGCGAACGCGCGCGAGCTCAGAAAAAATTCCACCGATGCTGAACGCATCCTCTGGTCCGAACTCCGCGATCACAAGCTGAACGGCATAGGATTCCGGCGCCAGGTACCGATCAAGAACTACATCGCCGACTTCGCCTGTCATGCGGCGAAACTGGTGGTTGAACTCGACGGCGGGCAGCATTTTTCGGATCAAGCCGAGCGAGCTGACGCGGTTCGATCGTCCGTGATTGAGGCCCGAGGCTTTCAGGTACTCCGTTTCAGCAATCTCGATGTGATGGAAAATCGCGCCGGTGTGCTCGAAACAATTGCGACTGCCGTCGCGGAGAGAGCCCCCACCCTAACCCTCCCCCGCAAGCGGGAGAGGGGACAAGAGAAGCAACCATTATGAAATTCACGCTCTCCTGGCTGAAGGAACATCTCGATACCGACGAGCCCCTGGAAAAGCTTGCCGACAAGCTCACCATGATCGGGCTCGAGGTCGAGCATATCGACGACAAGGCGAAGGCGCTGGCGCCGTTCTCGATTGCGCGGGTGATTTCGGCCGAGCAGCATCCGAATGCGGATCGGCTGCGCGTGTGTATGGTGGACACTGGCGCAAAAAACGAACAAGGCCTGGGCGCGCCGGTGCAGGTCGTCTGCGGCGCGCCGAATGCGCGGGCGGGCCTGATCAGCGTGTTCTCTCCGCCGGGCACATTCATTCCCGGCAAGAACATCACGCTTGGCGTCGGCACGATCCGCGGCGTCGAAAGCCGCGGCATGCTGTGTTCGGCGGCCGAGCTGCAGATTTCCGAAGACCATGACGGCATCATGGAGCTGCCGGCCGATGCGCCGGTCGGCACTGCCTACGCGCAATGGGCCGGGCTCGGCGATCCCATGCTCGAGATCAACCTGACGCCGAACCGGCAGGATTGCACCGGCGTGCACGGCATCGCACGCGATCTTTCCGCCGCCGCCATGGGCAAGTTCAAGGACCCCGGTATCAAGCCGGTCAAGGGCGAATTCCCCTGCCCGGTGAAGGTGACGGTCGAGGACGCCACGCTGTGCCCGAGCTTCGCGCTGCGGCTGGTGCGCGGCGTCAGGAACGGCTCGTCGCCGGAATGGCTGCAGAAGCGGCTGACCTCGATCGGGCTGCGACCGATCAATGCGCTGGTCGATATCACCAACTTCATGACATACGACCGCGCCCGGCCGCTGCATGTGTTCGACGCCAAAAAGGTGACGGGCAATCTCACCGTGCGCCGCGCGCGCGACGGCGAGAGCCTGCTGGCGCTCGATGGGCGCACCTACCCGCTCGACACCGGCATCTGCGTGATCGCCGACGAGCACGGCGTGGAGTCACTGGCCGGCATCATGGGCGGCGAAGCCTCCGGCTGCGACGAGAACACGACCGACGTGCTGATCGAATCGGCGCTGTGGAACGAGATCAACATCGCGCAGACCGGCCGCAAGCTCGGCATCAATTCGGACGCGCGCTACCGTTTCGAGCGCGGCGTCGATCCGGCCTTCATGGTGCCCGGCCTTGAACTAGCGACCAAACTGGTGATGGAATTGTGCGGCGGCACGCCATCGGAAAACGTCGTGGTCGGAAACGCCTTCGGCGAAGACCGCGTGATCGATTTTCCGCTGAGCGAGGTCAAACGCCTCGCCGGCATCGAAGTGCCGCTGGTCGAAATGAAGCGCATCCTCAGCCATCTCGGTTTCATGGTGGCGGGCAATGGACCGGTGGTGAAGGTCGCCGTGCCGTCCTGGCGCACCGATGTGCACGGGAAGGCCGACCTCGTCGAGGAGGTCGTGCGCATCGTCGGCGTCGACAAGGTGCCGATGACACCGTTCGAGCGCGGCGATGCGCCACGCAAGCCGGTTCTCACCACGATCCAGATTCGCACCCGCCTCGCCAAGCGCGCGCTGGCCGCGCGCGGCATGGTCGAGGCGGTGACCTGGTCGTTCATTTCAAAGCCCGCGGCCGAATTGTTCGGCGGCGGACAGGCCGAGCTTGCGCTCGCCAACCCGATTGCGTCCGATCTGTCGGACATGCGGCCGAGCCTGCTGCCGGGCTTGATCGCGGCAGCGCAGGCCAATGCCAATCGCGGCTCGTCGGATGTGGCGCTGTTCGAAGTCGGCCAGGTGTTCAAAGGCGACAAGCCTGAGAACCAGTTTGTCGCAGCCTCGGGCGTGCGCCATGGCTTTGCCTCCGCGAAGGGCATGGGGCGGCACTGGTCCGGTTCGGCCGAGACCGACGCGCTCGACGCCAAGGCCGATGCCTTCGCGGTGCTCGCGGCGGCCGGCGCGCCGATGCAGGCGCTGCAGATCGTGCCCGGTGGCGCGAGCTGGCTGCATCCGGGACGTTCCGGCACCATCCAGATCGGGCCGCAGAACGTGCTCGGCTATTTCGGCGAGCTGCATCCGCGCACACTGGAGGCGCTCGGCGCCGACGGCCCGCTGATCGCGTTCGAAGTCATTCTCGACCGCGTCCCCGATGCCAAGCAGAAGCCGACCCGCGCCAAGCCGGTGCTCGAACTCTCCGCGTTCCAGCCGGTGTCGCGCGATTTCGCCTTCATCGTCGACCGCGGCGTCAAGGCGGGCGACATCGTGCGATCAGCGCAAGGCGTCGACAAGAAGCTGATCACGGGTGTCACCGTATTCGACGTCTATGAGGGCAAGGGCATCGACGAGGCCAAGAAGTCGGTCGCGATTGCCGTGACCATCCAGCCGCGCGAGAAGACGCTGACCGACCAGGAGATCGATGCGGTGGCGGCGAAGATCGTCGCTGAAGTGACCAGGAAGACCGGCGGCACGTTGCGGGCATGATGCCGAACGGCGTGAGCGGCTTTCGGACGTCACGTTCCCAAACGCCTGCAAGAATACGGCCAAGAAAAACAACATGAGCCTCGAAGGCTTCATCCCTGCAGGCATCAGCCTCAACGCCGCGATCGCAATCTGCGTGATCGCGTTCGTATCGGGAACGGCGCGCGGATTTTCCGGCTTCGGCTCCGCCCTGATCTTCATGCCGCTGGCGAGCAGTATCGCCGCACCCCGGCTGGTTGCGGCATTGCTGCTGATCATCGACTTCATCGCGGCCGCACCGCTGATCCCGAACGCGTGGAAGCAGGCCGACCGCAAGGCCACCGCGATCATGGTGCTCGGCGCCTTCGTCGGTGTCCCGATCGGAACTTACTTTCTCAGCCGGCTCGAACCGGTGACGACGCGCTGGATCATTTCCGCCTTCGTGTTTGCACTTTTGCTGCTGCTGCTGTCCGGCTGGCGCTACCGCGGCAAGGACCACACCTCGATTTCCATCGGCATCGGTGGCCTGTCCGGCTTTTGCAGCGGACTGGCGCAGACCGGCGGACCACCAATCGTCGGCTACTGGCTCGGACGCCCGATCGCGTCCGTTACCGCGCGCGCCAACATCCTGCTGTTCTTCGGCGCCTCGGACTTTTTTTCCGTCGTTAGCTACGCCCTGACCGGGCTGATCACAGCAGACGCCATCAAATTCTCGTTCATTGTCGGGCCGGTCTACGGCATCGGCGTCTGGTTCGGCGCGTTGCTGTTCGGCCGCGCCAGCGAGGCGCTGTTCCGCGCGATCTGCTACGCCCTGATCGCGGCCGCCGTGATCTTCGGCCTGCCGGCGCTGGATGGCGTGTTGCGGTGACGTGAGCGCGTAGGGTGGGCAAAGCGCAGCGTGCCCACCCTCAAGAG
>JACDAG010000429.1 GCA_013695565.1 Bradyrhizobium sp. | reverse complement strand
GTCTTGAGGTGCCCGAGCAGATCCTTGGCGAAGGCGGCACGGCTCTCGTAACCGAAGAAGTATGCAAAGCGTTCCACGGCCTCGGGCTCGTCGGGCAGCGCATGGGTCTGCTCGTCCGATATCATCTGGAGCCGGTGTTCGACCCGGCGCAGATATTCGTAGGCGACGGTGAGTTCTTCCAGCGCCTGAAACGTGATCCAGTTGCTGGTCGCCAGCACCTGCAAGGCCTGCAGCGTCGACCGCACCCGCAGATGCGGATGCCGTCCGCCGGCGATCAATTGCTGGGTCTGGGCGAAGAATTCGATTTCGCGGATGCCGCCTCGGCCGACCTTGACGTTATGGCCTTCGACCGCGATCTCGCTCTGGCCGCGATAGGTCTGCATCTGCCGCTTCATGTCGTGGACGTCGGCGAGTGCTGCAAAATCGAGATGCTTGCGCCAGACGAAGGGTGCAAGTTCTGCAATCATGGCTTCGCCGGCTTTGGGATCGCCGGCACAGGGCCGCGCCTTGATCATCGCAGCACGTTCCCAGGTGCGCCCTTCCCGCTCGTAATAATGCAGCGCCGCCTCGGTCGACATCGCGACCTGGGTCGAGGCCGGATCGGGCCGCAGCCGCAGATCAACGCGGAACACATAGCCGTCGCCGCTGCGCTGCTGCAGAAGGCGCGACAGCGCCTGGGTGACGCGGACGAAGAACGGCGCCGGCTCGATGTCGGCTACCAATGAGGTCGCAGCAGGATCGAAGAACACGATCAGGTCGATGTCGCTGGAATAGTTCAGTTCGCCCGCGCCCATCTTGCCCATCGCCAGCACGATCAGGCCGCTGCCCTCCTCGGGCCGGTCGTGGTTGGCGGCCGTCATCCGACCGCGCGTGACCTCCTGGCGCAGCAGGAACCGCAGCGCCGCCTGCACCGACGCGACCGCCAGATCGGTCAGCGTCGCCGTGACCCGCATGACAGGCCAGACCCCGCCGATGTCGCACAGCGCGACCATCAATGCGGCTTCCGCCTTCATGCGGCGCAACAGATGCATCACGTCGGCCTCACCGGCCGCGGTGAACACGTCGTGGGTGGTTTTCTCGATCAGGGACGTAAGGTGCGACTCCGGGTCGCACGCCAAGAGGCGGATCAGCCGCGCGGCGTCGGCACGTACCAGGTCGAACAGATAGGGCGAGAATTCCGCGATCCCGAGCAGAATGCGTTTCGCGAACGGCGGCTCCAGCAGCGCGTCGAGCGCGGCCGACTGCGCCGGCTCCAGTTCGGAGAGCCAGTCGTTGAAGGCTTGTTCGGCGTTGCTGGAAGCGGAGACGTGCGGCCCATCCACGAAGCGCGCGGCGAGGCCCCGTCCTTCCGCGTTGCCCGGCGCGGATGAGTTCATGCCACCTTCTGTGGCACATCCTGCGTTTGAGCCGCAAGCCTGTCACCGGAGGCCGCCCGCGCCGGAATGGCCAATGTTGCGATCAGTCCCGGATGCGAATCGCCGA
Organism: Bradyrhizobium sp.; assembly: GCA_013695565.1. Taxonomy (GTDB): domain Bacteria; phylum Pseudomonadota; class Alphaproteobacteria; order Rhizobiales; family Xanthobacteraceae; genus Bradyrhizobium. The sequence goes on along the minus strand of JACDAG010000429.1, from coordinate 869 downwards.
GCCGGAGTTCGCCGCCATGCAGCGTCGCCACTGCCGAGGCCAGGCTGAGGCCAAGGCCGGAACCGGGCAGCGTCCGGCTGGCTTCGAGCCGCACGAAACGCTCCACCGCATGCTTGCGATCGCCCTCGGGAATGCCGGGGCCATGGTCGGCGACGCTGAGCAGCACCTGGTCGCCCTCGCGCCGCGCCTCGATCAGTATCTCCTTCGATCGGGCCGCCACGGCAGGATCGAGCGGCTGCACATTCGGGTCCGGCTTGCCGTATTTGATCGCGTTCTCGACCAGATTGGCCAGCGCCTGGCTGATCAGCTCGCGGTTGCCGTGCAGCGGCGCGGGCGCGGTTTTCACGCGTAGGGTCAGGCCGTCGTCTTCGGCCAGGGGTTCATAGAGTTCGTGGATGCCCCTGGCGACGTCGGCGGCGTCGAAATCGTCCATGTTGCCGCGCGCCTGCCCGGATTCGGCGCGCGCGATCATCAATAGCGCATTGAAGGTGCGGATCAGCCCGTCGGATTCCTCGATGGTGCGTTCCAGCGCGGCGCGGTATTCGCTCTCGCTGCCGGAACTCGCCAAGGCCTCCTCGGCGCGGTTGCGCAGCCGCGTCAGCGGCGTCTTCAGGTCATGGGCGATGTTGTCGGAGACTTCCTTGAGGCCCATCATCAGGGCCTCGATCCGCTCCAGCATGGCGTTGAGGTTTTCGGCGAGGCGATCGAGTTCGTCGCCGCTGCGCCCCACGGGCAAGCGGCCGGAGAGATCGCCGGCCATGATGCGCTGGGCGGTGCCGGTCATGGCATCGATCCGCCGCAGCACCCGCCGCGCCACGAAAATGCCGCCGCCGATGCCGAGCACGATGACGACCAGCAGCGACCATTGC
>JACDAG010000409.1 GCA_013695565.1 Bradyrhizobium sp. | reverse complement strand
ACCGCCATCTGGTGCACGAGGTGACCTCGCCGCAGGCGTTCGAAGGCCTCCGCACGACGGGGCGCAAGGTTCACGCGCCGGAGAAGACGCTGGCCGTGGTCGACCACAACATCCCGACCACCGACCGCTCGAAGCCCAATCCGGATCCGGAAAGCATCGAGCAGATGAAGGTGATGGCCGATAACGCCAAGGAATTCGGCATCACGTATTTCAACGAATTCGACAAGCGCCAGGGCATCGTGCACGTGATCGGCCCCGAGCAGGGCTTTACCCTGCCCGGTACCACCATCGTCTGCGGTGACAGCCACACCTCGACGCATGGCGCGTTCGGCGCGCTGGCGCACGGCGTCGGCACGTCGGAAGTCGAGCATGTACTGGCGACGCAGACACTGATCCAGAAGAAGGCAAAAAACATGCGCGCGGTGGTCGACGGCAAATTGCCCGACGGCGTCACCGGCAAGGACATCATCCTGGCCATCATCGGCGAAATCGGTACCGCCGGCGGCACCGGCTACGTGCTGGAATATGCCGGCGACGCGATCCGCGCGCTGACGATGGAAGGCCGCATGACGGTCTGCAACATGTCGATCGAAGGCGGAGCCCGCGCCGGCCTGATCGCGCCCGATGAAAAGGCGTTCGAATTCCTGAAGGGACGTCCGATGTCGCCGAAGGGCGAGGCCTGGGACGCCGCGATGCGCTACTGGGACACGCTGCGCTCCGACGAAGGCGCGCATTTCGATCATGAGCTTCGGCTGGACGCGGCCAAGCTGCCGCCGATCGTGACCTGGGGCACCTCGCCCGAGGACGTGGTGTCGATCTCCGGCGTGGTGCCGGATCCCGACCAGATCGCCGATGAAGCCAAGCGGCTCTCAAAACATCGCGCGCTGAAATATATGGGCCTGACGGCGGGGACGAAGATCACCGACATCAAGCTCGACCGCGTCTTCATCGGCTCCTGCACCAATGGCCGCATCGAGGATTTGCGCGCGGCGGCGAAAGTCGCCGAGGGCAAGACCGTCAACGGTCAGGTCAGTGCGATGATCGTGCCGGGCTCGGGCATCGTCAAAGAACAGGCGGAAGCCGAAGGCCTCGACAAGATCTTCCTCAAGGCCGGCTTCGAATGGCGCGAGCCGGGCTGCTCGATGTGCCTTGCCATGAACCCCGACAAGCTGTCGCCGGAAGAGCGCTGCGCCTCGACCTCGAACCGCAATTTCGAGGGCCGCCAGGGTTTCAAGGGCCGCACGCATCTGGTGTCGCCCGCGATGGCGGCGGCGGCGGCAATCGCCGGGCACTTCGTCGATATCAGGGAATGGCGTTAACCTTCCTTGCGTCAACGTCGAAACGTTCTGGAAACGCGCCGTTAAGGGGCTGAGGCCCAGACTGGCTGCTTGCGGGAATGAACCCGCGAGGAGCCAGAAGTGGCCGATAAACCAGAATTCGTCGACATGATCAGCGAGGCGACGCGCCAGGTCCGGCGCAACGTCTCGCGTATCGTCGACCTCGCCCCCGTCGCACCCAAGGATACAAGGCGCCTCAGTAACTGGCCGCCGGAACACTGGGCGCAATGGCGGATGGAAGCGATGACGCCATGGAAGATCAAGCCGTGGAAGGGCAAGGACTGGGACTGAGCCCTTCGCTTATCACAGCATCCCGAAAACAGGCGCCCCTGCGGGCGCCTGCTTTGTTTCGACCTCACCAAACTCGGAAGTGTACGCGGTGACGCCAATGGTGATGACGCAGCCACGGCCGATAGCGGCAGATCTTGCGTGGACCGTAATAGGTCCACACCACCCGGCAGTAACGGCGCGGATAGGCGTAGTAACGCGGGTAGGCGTCGTAATAAGCCGGTGCGTAGAAGCGCCGATGAAAGTGATGATGATGCCGGTAATGCGGCGCTACGCGATAGCCACCGTGGCGGATGCCGCTGTAACGAAAGCCACCGCCGCGGAACACCGGCGCGGCGCGAACGGCGCCGCCGTGGATGGCGACACCGCCGCCCCTCAATCCACCGCCGTGAAACGCCGGGCCGCCGCCGCGGAACACCGGAGCTGCACGAATTCCTCCGCCGTGGACGGCAGCACCGCCGCCTCTAAAGCCACCGCCATGAAAGGCCGCGCCACCACCGCGGAAGCCACCGCCACCTCCACCGCCGCGAAAACCTCCGCCGCCGCCGCCATGGCCGTGTCCGCCACGAACCTGGATCGTCGTTCCGTCGGTGGCGTATTTCGCCGACGGTACCGTGCCGGGACTGGCGAGTGACAGTGCCTCGGCACGCTGCTGCGATGTCGCTGCGAGAACGAATAGGGCCGCAGCCGCAACACCCAGACGGCGGACAAGGCCGCATCCGGGATAGCGGACAAGGCCGCATCCGGGATAGCGGGCAACGCCGCATCCGGGATTGGATCTCCTCATGGTTCAATCTCCCTGTGACCGGCAACGAGGTTTCGCGCCGCATGGCGGCTCGCCCTCGCCGCGTTCATTTGCGGTCGCTCCCAACATGACGCTAGAGATAGGCAACTGAACGCACCATGAATGCATGGGCGCAGAGATGAACGCGCGCAGGAGGAACTCGACTTGACCGTCTATGTGATCGTGCAACTGAAGATGACCGACCGCGCCACCTATGACCGCTATCAGGAGCGCTTCTTCGACGTGTTCAAGAAGTTCAACGGCAGGCTGTTATCGGCGGATGAGAGTCCGGCGGTGCTGGAAGGCGAATGGGATCGCGACAAGGTGGTGCTGATGTCGTTTCCCGACGAGGCCGCGTTCCGGGCCTGGTCCGACTCGCCGGAGTATCTGGAGATATCCAGGGACCGCAAAGCAGGTGCGGACGGCATTGTTTTGCTGGCCAGGGGATTTGGTTAGAGCCGGGCCGACGCCGTGCCTTTGCCAGGGCCCCATTCGCGGAACCCGATCCTGACAGCGTCAACACTTTGCTAAGGGCCGGCTGGTAAACTCCCCCTTAACCAATCAGAAAATCGATAGCTAGTACCCGGAATCTAGGGTTCGTGAAAAGACGCATCATGCTAACCGACTCTGAAGACTCGCAATTTTACGCGCGTCTGACTCACTTGTCTTCGATATTGGGTACTAGCCTCGGGATTCCCTCGCTTGGAGGGCCTGATCCGACGTGGCGCCGTGCCGCAACGACGCGGCGGCAGCAATTTCACTGCAGAGAGACCTAGAAATGTTCGCCAGATTTCAAAACCTGCCCATTATTGCCAAGATCGCGGTGCCCGCCACGATCGTCGCCCTGGTCGCGATCGGGATCGTCGCCCAGGCCTCGATGGCCCTGAGCAACCTGTCCGCGACGGCGGCGAGCCTGGTCGATGGCAATGCGATGCGGGTGCAATACAGCCTGCAGGCCGAGAGCTATTTCAACAGCGCCGCGGTGAGTGAAAAGAACGTCATCCTCTCCGGCACCGACACCAAGGCGATCAGCCAGAACGTCGAATCCTACGGCAAGGCCACCGATGCCACGCTGAATGCGATCGACCGTCTGGCGGCCGTCACCACCGCGCCCGAGCAGCGCCAGCTGATCGACACCCTGCGAACCGCGGTCAGGGATCGCCGGGAAGCCAGCGCCAAGGTGTTCGAACTGACGATCGCCGGCAAGATGGAAGACGCCTTCGCCTATTCGCGCAATGTCGCCGCCAAGCATCGCCAGACCGCGATCGCGGCGGTGGGGCAACTCATCACCATCAATACCGACGCCATGCGCGCCGCACGCGACCAGAGCGTCGCCACTGCCGACTCCACCCGCGTCTTGCTGGTGGTCGGGGCCGCTATCGGCCTGCTGCTGGCTTTCGCCATCCTCGGCTGGATCGCGTTCGGCCAGATCGCCCAGCCATTGTGGCGCATGACCCTTGAAATGACCAAGCTCGCCGGTGGCGACCTCGATATTTCGATCGTCGGCGCCAACCGCACCGATGAGGTCGGCGGTCTCGCCAAGTCGCTTGTCGTCTTCAAGGAGAATGCGATGACGGCGCGGCGTCTCGAAGCCGAGCAGCGCGAGGAGCAGATCCGCAAGGAAGCCCGTCAGCGCGCCGTCGAGGGCTATATCGCAACGTTCGACATCCAGGTCTCCGAGGCGTTGCAAACACTGACCGCGGCCTCCGCCGAGATGCATGCCACCGCCGGCAGCATGACCGCAACGGCCGAGGAAACCAGCCGCCAGGCCACCGCGGTCGCCAACGCTTCCAACGTAGCCTCATCGAATGTGCAGACGGTTGCCGCGGCGACCGAGGAGCTGCATTCATCGATCAGCGAAATCTCCCGCCAGGTGGCGCAGGCCTCCCAAACAGCCAACCTCGCGGTCGCCGAGACCGACCGCACCAACAAGACGGTCGAAGGGCTGGCCGAAGCGGCGCAGAAGATCGGCGAAGTCATTTCCCTGATTCAGAACATTGCGTCGCAGACCAATTTGCTGGCGCTCAACGCCACGATCGAAGCGGCCCGCGCCGGCGAGTCCGGCAAAGGCTTTGCCGTTGTCGCCACCGAGGTGAAGGCGCTGGCCACCCAGACCGCCAAGGCAACCGAGGATATTTCAGCCCAGATCGCCGCGATCCAGCAGGAGACCGCCAACGCCGTCACGGCCATCAAGACCATCGGGACGACCATCGCCCAGATGAACGAGATCGCTACCGCGATCGCCGCCGCGGTCGAGCAGCAGAGCGCCGCGACCCGCGACATTGCGCAGAACATTCAGGAAGTTTCGCGGGGCACCAACGAGGTGTCCTCCAACGTCGGCAGCGTCAACGAGGCCGCCAACGAGACCGGCGCCGCGGCGACGGAAGTGCTGACGGCGGCGGACGACCTCAGCCATCAGTCGGAGAAGCTGCGCGCCGACGTCAATACGTTCCTCGATCTCATTCGCGCCGCCTGATCCCGCTTCTTATTCCGCTCGAACATCGCTATCGCATCGTAGGGTAGGCAAAGGCGCGCAAGCGCCGTGCCCACCATCTACTCTTTAGTGGTGGGCACGCTTCCGCCTTCGCTCGTTGAGCTACGGCGAGACAAGTCGCTTTGTCTACTCTACGGCGCTCACATTCTGAGCGCGACGGCCGCGCCCGTCACCAATACGGTCCGAAGCCAAACCCGAACGCGAACGGTGCCGGCGCGTAATAGGGGTACGGCCGATAGTAACGCGGCCGCGCGTAATAATAGGGCTGATAGTGGGGACGAACATACGGCCGATAGCCGTAACCACCATAATGGCGCCGGTAATAGCGCTGCGCGCTGAAATCGGTCGCACCGGATGTACCGGCAGTTTGTGCCTTCGTTTGCGGCGATGCCGCGGCCGCCGAATTGATCGCCGCCGGGCCGGCAAACACCAGAGCGCCTGCAACAACGGCTGCTCCGATCAACGTCTTCATGACGAACTCCTGTTCTGATCCTGACCGTCAAATAACACGCAGCAATCGCGCCCGTTTCATGGCAATAAACTTGAAGTGAAAACAGGCCCGCGATGAACGGGCCTGCTTGATCTCACATACGCATACGCAGATCAGCGCTCACCAGCGGCGTCCGTGATGATGATGGTGCCGACGGTGGTGATGATGACGATGCCAGCGATGATGGCGGTGCCGCCAGCCCACCTCCGACGTCTCCGGCTTGATATCTCCTTGCACGGCTGCCGCGGCGCCGGGATTGCTGAGCGACAACGCGTTGGCACGCTCGGACGGCGCGATGAGAACGAGCATCGCGCCAACGGCGGCAAGGCCCAGAACTTTCGTCATCTGCATATGTAGTCTCCTTGGTCCTCGGGGTGTCACGTTCGCAGCGGACGGTTCTCGACAAGCCTGCCGCCTCGCCGCGACGTGGTTGGTAGATTGAAGCTGATGACGTGAATGCGATCTGAATGACTCCGCCATGAAGATGAATGCAATGTGTGGGCCGTGCCCACTGTAATTTTTGTCAGCGCGCGCAAAACCCGCGCGGACGTTCGCCGTATCTGCTCCAGTGGTTTCTCTGGTGGAGAGTGTCATGGCGTCATCGCACATGAACGCTTCGATATCGCGCGCGCTGCTCGCGGCATTCGCGACCGTCGCAATCTCGAACGGCGCCGCATTCGCCTCGCAAGGCCCCGGCGGCAGCATGGGAACCGCAAGCCAGTTCACGCAAACGACGATGGCCGTCCTGGCCTACGGTGTGGTGGCGATTGTGGTTTGCATAGGTTTGATCGGCGCCGTGCGCCGGCGCTAGATTTTTGGTTTGACGCGTTTTCTTGACGCGAACCGGTATCCACCCTCGGATCAAGTCCGAGGGCATGCTTCGCTGGAAAACGCGCTAGCCTGGCCGCCAGTAGCAGTTCATGCGCGGCGTGATCACCGTGCCGCTCGGCCGGTATTCCTGCACGTAAGTCGCGGTGCAGCTGCGCACCGCATTCGGTCCGGGATTGTAGCGCGGATAGACATCGGGTTCCCACTGGTCCTGCCGGTAGATCGGCACGCGGCGGAGCGGCCGCCGGCGCTGCGCGGACGCATCGGTGATATCAGGTTTCGCGGCCTGTGCGGTTCGCGCGCCTGAGGTCGCCGTCTGGGCC
>JACDAG010000406.1 GCA_013695565.1 Bradyrhizobium sp. | reverse complement strand
CCGACGGTTCTATTTCCGCGGCAAAATTCCGGACATTCCTGTGGCCGACCGCGGAAGCGCCGGGCGGCGTGCGCATCTTCGCCTGCCAGCACAAGACGCGCGAGACGGTGTGGATTCCCGAATTGATGAAGCATGCCAACGGCGCCAAACGCCTGCGGCAGGTGCTGATCGTATCTCCGGAGCCGGCCAAGGACGCCGCGCACATGTCGCGCATGATCGATCGCGATGTGAAGACCGAACAGGACGGCGCCATCGCCGTGCCCTCTGGCTCCGATCGTGCCGATTTCGTGTTTATGACACGCGACCAACTCGGCAAGCGCTATCCCGAAGTGTCGCTGGCCGGCCTGCCAGAACGCGGCGGCGCTGGCCTCGTGATCGCAGCCGATGTCGCTGCAGCCGAAAAGGCGCTCGGCGCCACCGGCGTTCGCAGCAATGGCGGCATCATCGTGCCGCCCGCCGCCGGCAACGGCACCCTGCTCGCCTTCGTCAGGGCGTAACCGGCAGCGGCGATCGCGCTGCATCGGGAAAGCCACACCATGGCGAAGGGCAAGAGCGAACCGGACGGCGACGCGGCGACGACCCGTCGCGGCCGTCCCCGTTCCGCTGAGACGACCAACGCCATCCTACAAAGCGCCTACACGCTGATGGCGTCCACGGGTCTCGCTGCCACCAGCATCGACGCCGTGGCGCGGGATTCGAACGTCTCCAAGATGACCATCTACAAATGGTGGCCGTCGCGCGAGGCGCTGCTGATCGACGCCTTCCTGCTCCATGCGTCGCTGATGCTGCCATTGCCGACGACGGGCACACCGGCCAACCGCTTGCGACGCCACGCCTCGGCCTATGCCGAAGCGCTGCAGGGCGAGTTCGGCAAGGTGCAGCTTGCGGTGATCTCGGAATGCATCTCCAGGACCGGATCGGCGGAGATTTTCTACGAGCGGTATCTCAGATACCGAAGGACGACCCTGGTCGAATTGATCGCCGCCGGCCAGCACGACGGCAGCATCGGCGCGGTCGGTGCGCCGGAAGACCTCTATGACGCGATCTACGGCAGCCTGTTTTATCGGTACGTCTTCGGCATCAAACCGATCTCGCCGGTGCAAGCCCGTAACCTCGTCGATACCCTGTTGCTGATCAAGAGCCGCTGACACCAGCGACGCGGTTACGCCGCTCGCGGCGAAACCAGTTCCACGTCTCGCACGTCACGGCGCGATAGCCCCTCCCCCGATAGACGATCTGTTCATCGACGATTCCGTTCAGCTTCGGCAGCGCATGAAACGGGATCGAAGGATAGGCGTGGTGCTCGACATGGTAGGGCATATTCCAGGCAAACCATTTCGTGAATATGCCGGTGTAGGTCGTACGGGTGTTCTGGAACGCGCTGCGCGTCCGATCGCAGCCGGTATGTTCGGCATAGAGATAAGGGCGCAGGAATGCCTGCCCCACGACCAACGGCACGATCCAGACCCAGAGCAGGATCGCGGTATGCAACGCGAGTGAGCCAAGCAGCAGTACCGCATAGCCGATCAAATAAAGGCGCGCCTCCTTCACCACGATGCGGCGCTTGGCCTGGGGTATCCAGGGCGCGGAGGCGTTCCCTGTCAGGCCATGGCGAAGCATTAGACCCAGCCGGAAGGCGACCTGCCGAAGTCCGCTATAGGCGATTGCAAGCTGCGTGTCGGAGGCGGGCATCGGGCCGACCAGCAATTCGGGATCCCTCGCCGGATCTTGCGTGTAGCGATGGTGGTCCCAGTGGAACAGGCAATAATATTCGTAAGGCAGCCCGATCGCGAACGAAGACAGATGGCCGAATACGAGGTTGAGCGCGCGGGTCCGGAAGGCGGTCTTGTGCGCGGTCTCGTGCACGACCATGAACAGGAAGGCGACGAAGTACCCCTGCACGACGATCAGCGGTATCGCCCAGAGCAAGCCATAGATCGAGGACACCAGCCAGATCAGCGCGCCGAAAACGACGATAGCGCCGTAATGACTGACCGCGCGAACGATGCCGGGAACGTTCGATCGCACCGATAGCTCGCGGAGCTCAGCCGAACTCACAAGCTTCTCTCCCGTTGCGGTAATCGCTGTGCTCATGGTCGCACTGTCTCCAGGATGATTTTAGCGCTGCAGCAGGGCCGATATCTCGGCCTTGATGAAATCGCGATCGACGGGATTGTTGACGGGATTGCCGGCCCGGTGGCCGTGGATCGACGGAATCGGATGAAGCTCGGCCGATCTTGCATTAGTGAGCCGGCCGATCTCGTCCTCATTGTCGCGCACGTCGAAGTAACGGTCGGTCTGGCCCGGCATCAGCAGGACATGAGCCGTGATCGCTGATAGCGCGCGGTCCATGTCGCCGCCGAATTCGAGGCACTGGCTGATTTCGCCGCGTTGCCAGATGCCGATCTGCGCCAGCAGATCATTGGCGTCGCGCCGGGCGAAGGCGACATCCCAGGAGCGCGTCAGATAATCCTCCAGCGAATTGAACCCGGCCTCGCGCCAGACTTCATCCCGGTAATACGCATGCGACATCGCCCATCCCGCATAGACACGCCCCATGGCGCGCAGGCCGGCGGTTGGTTTGGCGACGAAACGGCCATCGCGGAAATTGGGGTCCGTGGTCAGCGCGGCCTTCACGCCCTCGAGGAACACGTGATTGTAGGGCGAGCATCGCGCGCTCCCGCAGACGATCGCGGCGCGTTCGACCATGTCGGGATGGCAGGCCGCCCAGTGATAGGCCTGCATGCCGCCCATCGACCAACCGTAAACGAGCGCGATCTTTGAAATGCCGAACTGCTCGACCAGCAGGCGACGCTGGACCGCGACCGAATCGTGATAGCTGATCGCCGGAAACGGCGTCACATCGGCATTGGACGGCGAGGACGACAGGCCATTGCCGAACAGGTTCGGGATGATGACGAAGTAGCGCTCGGGATCGAGGATGCCGTCGCGCTGGATCAGCCATTCGGTATCGACGTGTTGCGCGCTGAACGACGTCGGGTAGACAATCACATTGTCCTTCCGCGCATTCAGCTGGCCGTAGGTCTTGTAGGCGAGGCGCATGGAAGGGAATACCACGCCCGACCCGAGTACGACGTCGCCCGCCTCGAAGACCTGAGTGTCGCCGCTGGTCGTCATGTTGCCCGGCTCCGGTGCCCTGACATTAACTGTACAAATCGTACACTATTATAATTCGATTGCAAGCGCGACCTGCCAACGTCAATCGGAACGCCCGTCGCACCGGCGAAGTCCAAATGATTGTAACCAAAGCATCGGTCGCATCTCCTCCATCATAATACCGCACGAAGGGGCTAGGCAGGCGGCGCACGGACGTTAGTATCGCCGCAAAACAAGCCGACCCAGGGAGAGAAAAACAATGAAGAATCATCTGATCTCGCGCCGTTCGGTTCTGGCCGGCACGGCCGCCGCGGGCGCGCTGAGCCTGACCGGCTTCCCCGCGCGCGCCGAACCGCAATGGAAGAAATACGCCGGCACCAAGCTCGAGGTGATCCTCGCCAAGGGTCCGCGCGGCGACAATTTTCAGAAGAACATCAAGGAATTTACTGAACTGACCGGCATCCAGGTGGAGTCGGAACAGATTCCGGAACAACAGCAGCGCCAGAAGGCGGTGATCGAGCTCGCTTCGGGCAAGCCGAGCTTCGACGTGGTTCACTTGAGCTATCACGTGCAGAAGCGCCAGTTTGAAAAGGCCGGCTGGCTCGCCGATATCTCCGGTTACATGAAGGATCCGAACCTCACCGCGCCCGACCTCGTCGAGAGCGATTTCTCGGCCGCCGGCCTGCAATACGCCAAGAACGACAAGGGTCAGATGCACTCGCTGCCATGGTCGGTGGATTACTTCATTCTCTATTACAACAAGGAGCTGTTCCAGAAGAAGGGCGTCGCGGTTCCGAAGACTTTTGACGAGATGGTCGCGGCGGCCGAAAAGCTTACCGACGCCAAGGAAGGCACCTTCGGCTTCGTCGGGCGCGGCCTGCGCAACGCCAACATGACGCTGTGGACCAACTTCTTCCTCAACGCCGGCGGCGAATTCCTCGACAGCAAGGGCGGCATCCTCACCGACGGCCCCGAAGCGGTCGAGGCCACCAAGTTGTACCAGACGCTGCTGACCAAGGTCGCCCCTCCCGGCGTCGCTGGCTTCAACTGGATGGAGTCGATGGCTTCCTTTACGCAGGGACGCTCGGCGATGTGGATCGACGGCGTCGGCTGGGCGCCGCCGCTGGAAGACCCGGCCGCCTCGCGCATCGTCGGCAAGGTCGGCTACACCGTCGTTCCCAAGGGATCCAAGGGACAATATTCGGCGACCTATGGCGACGGCCTCGGCATCGCGGCCGCCAGCAAGAACAAGGAAGCCGCCTATCTGCTGTGCCAATGGGCAGTCTCGAAGAAGCAAGGCGCACGGCTGCTGCAGGCCGGCGGCGGCGTGCCGTTCCGTAACTCCATCCTCAACGACACCGAGATCCAGAGTGGGGTCAAGATGCCGAAGGAGTGGCTGCAGTCGGTGATCGACTCCGCCAAGATCAGCAAGCTCGGCCTACCCGTCATCATCCCGGTCGCCGAATTCCGCGATCTCGTCGGTGCGGCCATCACCTCGACCCTCGCGGGTGCCGATCCTGCGACGGAGTTGAAGAAGGCTCATGAGCAGTTCCGTCCGATCCTGGAGCGCAGCGAAAAAGCGTGAAGGCAACAGCAGAAATCACTCCGGCCGCGGCTGATCCCGCGCCGGAGCAGGAATGGCGTCGGCCGACCTACTGGCCGTTCGTGGTGCCGGCGCTGGTCGTCGTGCTCGCCGTGATCGTGTTCCCATGGGTGTTCACGATCTGGATGAGCATGAACGAATGGAAGGTCGGCTCGCCGACGACCTTCGTCGGCTTTGCCAATTATCTGCGGATGCC
>JACDAG010000405.1 GCA_013695565.1 Bradyrhizobium sp. | reverse complement strand
GCACCGGGCCGATCAGCGGCATCGTGATCGCGCCGCCGGCATCGATGGCGTAGGTGTTGGTGAGGCCTTCCTGGCCGTAGACCACGACACGGAGCTTGTCGCCGGCATCGAGGTGATAGGCGGAGTCATGCGGCGCCGGCTCGGCATAGGCCACCGCCATCGGGGCAGGGGCGTAGGACTGGCCGTAAGCCATGGTATCGAGACTGCGCACCGGCGCCATGGCAACCGGCGCGGTCCGGCCCATGCAGCCCGCGAGCGCCAGCGCAGCAACCAGACATGGGATTGGGGCGAGCACGCCTCGCATCGGAGAATCCTGAAAAAGTATCCGGGCGATTAAGGGCGTTCATGGTTAACAAAACATGACCGCCGCATGGCGCGGGCGCTGTTCCGGCCCGCAAATCGTGCGGATTAACCCAGCAGCAACCTTAATGGAGTGTAATCGCCGGAGTTCGATTGGGTTTTTTAAGTTGCGTCCGCGGGAGTGTGCGATGCGTTTAGCGTTCTGGCGTGCAGGCAAAGAAAAGGCCGTGGTGGAGCGGGTCACAAAACCTGCAAGCGCAAAGCCCGCACCCGCGCCGGCTGCTGCAAAGCCCGCCGTCGCAAAGCAGGCGGCCGCGCCCGACACCGGCGATCTCGACCTGCATGCACTCGGTCAGGCACTGATCCGCAAGCGGAGCTGGATCATCGTCCCGACGGTGCTGGCGCTGGTGCTGTCGCTCGCCGCCGTCAACATGGTCACCCCCCGATATAAATCCGAAGCCCGCATCCTGGTCGATGGCCGCGAGAACGTGTTCCTGCGGCCGAACGGCGAGCGCAACGAGGAGCGCAATGCGGTCGACGCCGAGGCCGTCACCAGCCAGGTGCAGTTGCTGCTGTCGCGCGATCTGGCGCGCGAGATCATCAAGAAGAACAAGCTGGCCGAGCGCCCGGAATTCGATCCGGTGCTGCAGGGCTTTTCGCCGCTGAAGTCGCTGCTGGCGCTGTTCGGAATCGGACGCGATCCGCTTTCGCTGACGCCGGAAGAGCGCGTGCTGGACGCCTATTTCGAGCGTTACGCGGCCTATGCAGTGGATAAATCGCGCGTCATCGCCGTCGAATTCCAGTCGCGCGATCCGGAGCTTGCCGCACGCGTCGCCAACTCGATCGCCGAGGGATATCTGGCATTGCAGCAGACCGCGCGCCAGGAACAGGCGAAATCCGCCGGCGGCTGGCTGTCGGGTGAGATCGAGAATTTGCGCAAGAAGGTCTCCGAAGCCGAGCAGCGCGTGGAAGAATTCCGCTCGAAGTCGAGCCTGTTCATCGGCACCAACAATACCTCGCTGTCCAACCAGCAGATGGGCGAAATCAACACCCAGCTCAACAACGCCCGCGTGCTGAAATCGGACGCCGAGTCGAAGGCGCGCCTGATCAAGGACATGCTTCAGAGCGGCAAGCCGATCGAGGCCTCCGAAGTCCTCAACTCCGAATTGATCCGGCGCCTGTCCGAACAGCAGGTGACGGCGCGCGCGCAGCTCGCCGAACAGTCATCGACGCTGCTCGACGGTCACCCCCGCATCAAGGAATTGAAGGCGCAGCTCGCCGATCTCGGTCGCCAGTTGCGCGAGGAGGCGGGCAAGATCTCGCGTTCGCTCGAGAACGATGCGCGCGGCGCCGGCGATCGGGTTCAATCCCTGATCAACGCCCTCGATCAGGCGAAGAAACACGCGACCGCGACCAACGGCGATGACGTGCAATTGCGTGCACTGGAGCGCGAAGCCAAGGCGCAGCGCGATCTACTGGAATCCTATCTGGCGAAATACCGCGAAGCCACCGCCCGCGAAAGCATCGAGGCGGCGCCGGCCGATGGCCGCATCATCTCGCGCGCCACGGTTTCCAATACGCCCGCTTATCCCAAGAAGCTCCCGATCGTGCTGATCGCGACGCTGGCGACGCTGCTGTTGACCTCAGGCGCGATCGCAACCGGCGAATTGCTGCGCATGACCGCGCCGCGTGCCTCCGCCGCGCTGATATCGGTCGTGACGTCGGCCGCGGCCCCGATGCGCGTCTCGGCGCCGCCGACCGCGCCATATTACGAGGCAAATGAAGATCCCACGGCTGAAGACCCCAAAGCTGAAGATCCCAGGCCCGCCGTCAGCGAACCCCGTGCCGAACTCGCGGCAGGGATCGACGGAATCGAGCAACTGGCTGACAGGCTTTGCCAGGCGGGCGGCGCGGCGCGCAAGGTGACGGTGCTCGGCACCGCGTCGAGCGAGGGCATCACGCTGACCGCCTTGACGCTGGCGCGCCTGATGGCGCGGCAGGCCACGATCGTGGTGGTCGATCTCACCGCGTCGTCGCCGACGATGACGGCGGTGTCGGTCGATCCGGCTGCCCCCGGGCTCGCCGAGTTGATGCAGGGCGAAGCCTCGTTTGCGCAGGTGATCACCAAGGACCGGCTGTCGCGCGTTCATCTCGTCAGCGCCGGCCGTTCGGGCTTCGACCGTTCGCAACTGCAATCGCCGCGCCTGACGCTCGCGATCGACGCGCTGCTGCGGGTGTACGACCACGTGTTGCTCGATGCCGGCGGCGCCTCCGACCTGCCGGCGGAACTCTTGACCGCGCATGCCCGCGCGGTCGTGGTACCCGACGCCTCGATGGACTCGGACGCCCGCAGCATCATGTCCGATCAGCTCCGCGCCGTCGGCTTCTCCGATGTCACCATGCTGCGCAAGCCGTGCCAGCCCACGAACGCCGCCGAACGCAGCCCGCGCGGGGTCGCGGCGTAGACGGCGCCGTCATTGCCTGCGACAAACGCGGAGCGTTTGCGCACGGGAGCGCTTGCGACGAAGCAATCCGGCTTTCGGCATGCGGCGCTATGGATTGCTTCGCGGAGCCTGTCATCGGGCG
>JACDAG010000395.1 GCA_013695565.1 Bradyrhizobium sp. | reverse complement strand
GCGCTGGGGGGCGTGTTCGTGGCGATGTGGCTGAGGCGCAAGTCGGCGCCGGCCTAGGCCCGCCTCCTTCGCCGCTCCAGCCGCCGCGTCTCGTGCCGCGCCAGCACCCCCGCCAGATACCGGCCAGTCCAGCTCTCCGGCACGCGCGCCACCGCTTCCGGCCGCCCCGAGGCGACGATCTCGCCGCCGCCGTCGCCGCCTTCGGGGCCGAAGTCGAGCAGCCAGTCGGCGGTCTTGATCACGTCCAGGTTGTGCTCGATCACGACCACCGTATTTCCTTGCGACACCAGTTCGTGCAGCACTTCAAGGAGTTTGGCGACGTCGTGGAAGTGAAGCCCCGTCGTGGGCTCGTCGAGGATGTAGAGCGTGCGGCCGGTGGCGCGCTTTGACAATTCCTTGGCTAGCTTGACGCGCTGGGCTTCGCCGCCGGACAGGGTCGTGGCCTGCTGGCCGACATGGATGTAATCCAGGCCGACGCGGTGCAGCGTCTTGAAGGTTTCGCGGACGCGCGGCACCGCCTTGAAGAATTCGGCGGCTTCTTCCACCGTCATGTCGAGCACGTCGGCGATGCTCTTGCCCTTGAACAGGACTTCGAGCGTCTCGCGGTTGTAGCGCTTGCCCTTGCAGGCGTCGCAGGTGACGTAAACGTCGGGCAAAAAGTGCATCTCGATCTTGATGACGCCGTCGCCCTGGCAGGCCTCGCAGCGGCCGCCCTTGACGTTGAACGAAAAGCGCCCGGGCTCGTAGCCGCGCGCCTTGGCTTCGGGCAGGCCGGCGAACCATTCGCGGTTCGGCGTGAAGGCGCCGGTATAGGTCGCGGGGTTCGAACGCGGCGTGCGGCCGATCGGCGACTGGTCGATGTCGATGATCTTGTCGATATGCTCGAGCCCCTCGATGCGGTCGTGGGGTGCCGCGCCCTCGCTGGCGTTGTTGAGTTTGCGCGCGATCGCCTTGTAGAGCGTGTCGATCAGCAGCGTCGACTTGCCGCCGCCGGACACGCCGGTGACGCAGGTGAACAGGCCGAGCGGAATTTCCGCCGAGACGTTTTTCAGATTGTTGCCGCGGGCGTTGATGACCTTGATGGTGCGGCGATGGTTCGGCGGCTTGCGCTCGGGGATCGCCACCGACATTTCGCCGGTCAGGTATTTTCCGGTCAGCGACTTCGGATTGGCCATGATTTCGGCCGGCGTGCCCTGCGCCACGATATGGCCGCCATGCATGCCGGCGCCGGGCCCGATGTCGAGCACGAAATCGGCCAGCCGAATGGCGTCCTCGTCATGCTCGACCACGATCACGGTATTACCGAGGTCGCGCAGCCGCTTCAGCGTCTCGAGCAGCCGCGCATTGTCGCGCTGGTGCAGGCCAATGGAAGGTTCGTCCAGCACGTAGAGCACGCCTGTCAGCCCCGAGCCGATCTGCGAGGCGAGGCGGATGCGCTGGCTTTCGCCGCCGCTCAGCGTGCCGGAGGCGCGCGCCAGCGTCAGGTAATTGAGGCCGACGTCGAGCAGGAACGACAGCCGCTCGCGGATTTCCTTCAGCACACGGACCGCGATCTCGTTCTGCTGTGCGTTAAGAGCCTGGGGCACGCTCTCGAACCATTCGCCGGCTCGGCGCACCGAGAGTTCGCTGATCTCGCCGATATGCTTGCCGCCGATCTTGACGCACAGCGACTCCGGCTTCAGCCGATAGCCGTGGCAGCCCTCGCAGGGAATGTCGGAGAAATACTTTGCCAGTTCCTCGCGCGCCCATTCGCTCTCGGTCTCGCGAAAGCGGCGGTTGAGGTTGGTGATGACGCCCTCGAACGGCTTCTTGGTATCGTAGGAACGCACCCCGTCTTCATAAGAGAACTTGATCTCGTCGTCGCCGGAGCCGTGCAGGATCGCGGCCTGCGTCTTCTTCGGCAGCTCCTTCCATTTGGTGTCGAGCGTGAACTTGTAGAATTTTCCCAGCGCGGTCAGGGTCTGGATGTAATAGGGCGAGGACGATTTGGCCCAGGGCGCAATCGCGCCCTTGCGCAGGGTCATCTCCTTGTCGGGGATGACCAGGTCCTCGTCGATATGCTGCTCGACGCCGAGGCCGCCGCAGGCCGGGCAAGCGCCATAGGGGTTGTTGAAGGAGAACAGCCGGGGCTCGACTTCGGGAATGGTGAAACCGGAAACCGGGCAGGCGAATTTCTCCGAAAACAGAATCCGTTCCGGCCCGCTCTTGTCATGGATCTTGGCGGTCTTCTTGTCGGACTTCTTCTCGTCGGCGCCACTGGCGGGTGCGTCGGCATATTCGATCACCGCCAGGCCCTCGGCGAGTTTCAGCGCGGTCTCAAAACTTTCCGCGAGGCGCTGGCCGATATCGGGGCGGACCACGATGCGGTCGACCACCACGTCGATG
>JACDAG010000394.1 GCA_013695565.1 Bradyrhizobium sp. | reverse complement strand
GACCTCGCGCACACTCTCACATGAACCTATGCGCGCCCCACCGCAACTGAACACATGAAACAGTATGACAACGCGAGACACAGCAATGCAGGCGGCCACAAAAAGAAAAGCCGCTATGCTGTTCGTCCTCGCGGCGAGCCTGTTCACGGCGCCGAATGCCATGGCGGCCGAGCCGTGCAGCACTACGCCGGCGCGCTTTAACATTGCGGAGACGCTGTGGCAGGCGGCCGAAGAGCATCCGGTCCACATCACCTTCATGACCCGGTTCGACGGCGTGAAAATGCCGGCCCATCTGCAAGAAAAATATCCGAACGAGATGACCGTCGTCCTGCAGTATGAATTCGGCAAGCTGAACGTGAAGGACGATCGCTTCGAGGTGCTGGTGTGGTTCAAGGGCTATCCGGAACGACTCGTGGTCCCCTTCAACGCCATCAAGGCGTTCTACGACCGCACCGAGTTGAAGTGCTCGGGCAGTTGAGACCGCGATAATCGTAGCCCGGATGAGCGCAGCGATATCCGGGGTTCACTCAGGCGTGGCGCGGCGGATCAGCGCGCAGAGCCCGGTCATGCGGGCGATCGGATGCTCGACAAACAGCCTGCAAGACTTCAGTGCAGCGGCAAGCGTGTCCGGCGGCGCGGCCGGCTTCAAATGCGACGCCAGCATGTGACCATGCGCATGCCCGAGCGACCGCGTCGACCGCGTCAGCGCATCGAGCCTTCCATCCGCCTGCAGCGGCACCAGCATGGTTCGCACCAGCGCCAGATAGGCCGGCCAGTACGCCAGATGCCGGTACATGCTGGCAATCAATTGCGGCTCGGTGTCTTCGCCAAAGCCGTTCAACTCCGTGACCAGCCGCGCCACCTCGGGGTCGAGCGCGTCCATCGGCGGCAATTCCGGAATCCTGACGCCGGATGGCTTTGGTGCCGCATCGGCCGCGGTCACGGCATCGGCCGCGCGCGGTTCGAAATGCGCGAGCAGCGCCGACAGCACGGTCAGCGCCAGCGCGTTGGTGTATTGATAGCTGTCGAGCACATTGCGAATGATCGCCTGGTCGGATTCGTCGATGCCGGCGGCGAGCAAGGTGTCGGCGGAAAAGCCGGGCAGATCGGGCACGGCGATCGTGCGCCGGATAGATTCGGCATGCAGCGGCGCGGCGCCGAGATAAAGCGGCCGCACCGTGGCCCAGGTCCATGGCAACGCGCCCGGCATGGTCGCGAGATGGCGCCAGATCAGATTGACGACGCTGGTGCCGAGCACCTTGCGGATGTCAGCGAAGATCTCGGCGATTTCGCCTTTGGCTTGCGTTTCGAAAACCGACGCAACGCTGTCCTGCCCATGCATATACTGATCCCGAAATTCAAACGACAACGCCAAGCCGTGGTGTGGTAGCCCGGATGAGCGGAGCGATATCCGGGGGCAGTGTCGTGTTTGGTCCCGGATGTCGCTTCGCTGATCCGGGCTACGATTTAGTCCTTAAAGCTCACCGCCACCTTGCCGAGCCCGTCGAGTTCCATCACCACGCTGTCACCGGCCTCGAGCCACAGGGTCTTCACCAGGCTGCCGGTGAGAACGATCTGGCCGGCATGCAATCCCTTGCCCTCTCCGGCCAGATGATTGGCGAGCCAGGCCAGCGCATTATGGGGGTGACCGAGCACGTCGGCGCCGGTGCCGCGCCCGACTTCGGTGCCGTTGACGATGGCGCGACCGACCACCCCAAGCAGATCGGGCGCCGCGTTGCGCGGTATCGCCTTGCCGAGCACGCAGCCGGCGGCGAAGAAATCATCGGCGACCAATGTCGGCGCGCCCATGGTTTCCCATTTGACGTAGCGGTCGTCGACGATCTCGATCGCGGGGTGATAGGCCTCGATCGCCTCCATCACCCATTCGGCCGTGAACGGCGCTTCCGAAGGCTGCAGATTGCGCGCGAGCCGAACCGCGATTTCGCATTCGACGCCGACGCGGACGTAATCGCCGAAACGCAGCTTGGCGCCGGACTCGTGAACGCCCTTGGCAAACACGCCGCCGCCGCAGGGATGGGGGATGTCGAGATATTGCTGCATCACCGCGCTGGTGCAGCCGATCTTGTAACCGACCAGGTGGCCGACCTGCGGCAGCAAGAGATCATGGACCGCACGCTGGACCTTGTAGCCCTCGGCCTCGTCTTGCGGCACGAGTTCGCCCGAAAGCGCGGCCAGCGGCGATCGGCTGCGGCGGGCGCTGGCGATACTCTTGGCGGCCGCGAGAATTTTGTCCATCGGCGGCAGCTCTCTCGTTACAAACCGGCCGTGCTGACCGCGCACCGCGGTCAGCAGCCGGAAATTACCCTACTCGTCCCGGTAGACCTTCTCGCGCTTCTCGTGACGCTCCTGCGCTTCCACCGACAGCGTCGCGATCGGGCGAGCCTCCAGCCGCTTCAACGAGATCGGCTCTCCGGTCTCCTCGCAATAGCCGTAGGTGTTGTCCTCGATACGCTGAAGTGCTGCGTCGATCTTGGAGATCAGCTTGCGCTGGCGGTCGCGGGCGCGCAGTTCGATGGCGCGGTCGGTTTCGGAAGAGGCGCGATCAGCCAGATCGGGATGATTGACGTTCTCTTCCTGGAGGGTCTGCAGGGTGATCTTCGATTCCCTCAGGATCTCGTCCTTCCACGCCAGCAGCTTGGCGCGAAAATAATCGCGCTGGCGGTCGTTCATGAAAGGCTCTTTTTCGGAGGGTCGATAATTCTTCAACTTTTCCAAGGTCAGCCCATCTTCACGTGCAAGGCGGAACGGAAAAGCGTCCGCCCGCGCGGGCCTTATATAGCGGCGGGTTGTGACAGACAATATCGGCTAACCTATTGGGAAAGCCGCCCCGGGAGGCATGCACAGACAATATTGCAGTGCCGCGACGGGGCGGCCTCTCCGTCAGTAGCCGACCGTAAAACGCTGCCGGATATGGGCCGGACGCTCGATTTCGTCGGCGAGTGCAACTGCGAAGTCCTCGAAAGAAATCCAGCTTTTGCCGTCCGAAGCGGTCAAAAGCTGGTCGGTTCCGAGCCGGAACTTGCCGGTTCGCTCGCCGGCCACGAACAGGGCCGAGGGCGACAGGAAGGTCCAGTTCAGCTCCTTTTCCTGCCGCAGCAGGTCCAGAAAGACGCCGCCCTTCTCCGCTTCGGCCTTGTATTGGGCTGGAAAGGCCGGAATCGTCACCAGCCGGACCCCCGGCGCCACTTCGAGGCTGCCAGCGCCGCCGACCACGAGATAGCGGCCGACCTTCGAATCACTGACAGCGCCGATCAGCCGGACCGGATCGCTGTCGAGGAAATGCACCGAACTGATCGCGGCGTCATGGCCGGCAAACAGCGCGGCCAGGCCGGCCTGGTCCAGCACGTCACCCGGCTTTGCCGTGACGTTGGGCCCTGCTGCGATCTTCCCGGGGTTCCGGGCGATGGCGGTCACGGTGTGGCCGCGGCTGGCCAGTTCGGTGACGATGCGCGAGCCGGCATTACCGGAGGCGCCGACGACGGCGATCTTCATCTTTGGTCTCCTTGCGACGGGGTGGATATGGTATCCAATGGTGACTAGATAACGCAAAGAGGGTAAGTGTTAAGAGAGCACTTTGAACTCACCTGATTACGCCGGAGTAACCGCCATGAAGGCTGGAAGCATGAAACCCAACGCCTACGCCGCCAATTGCCCGACGCGCCAGATCCTCGATCGCGTCGGCGACAAATGGGCGGTGCTGATCCTGCTCCTGGTGCGCGACGAGCCGATGCGCTTCAACGCCCTGCGCCGCGCCATCGAAGGCATCTCGCAGAAGATGCTGTCGCAGGTACTGAAAAGCCTGGAGCGCGACGGATTGATCAGGCGTCGCGTCATCGCGACCGTGCCGGTGACGGTGGAATATTCGATCACGCCGCTGGGGGCGACGCTGTCAACCGCCGTCGACGCCTTGCGCGACTGGGCCGAGAGCAATCTGAAGGACGTGCTGAGCGCGCAGCGCCGCTACGATGCGCAGCGCAATTCGATCGCGGCGTGAGCATAGCGTTTTCAAGCGAAGTGGATACCGGTTCGCGTGAAGAAAACACGTCGAACAAAAAAAGCGAAGCGGAAAACGGGAGGCCTAAAACTGCCCGGCCTTGGCCAGTTCGACTTCAACCCGAAGCTCGATCTCGGACAACACGGCATCGAGGCCGGGATCGCCGGAGGAAGACTTCAGATTGGCCGCGGCATCACGCAGCCGGTTCATGGTCGCAGTATCGAGATTGCCGGAGAGCAGCCCGAGCTTGAGATCGTCGAGCACGTCGAGCGCGCCGCGCCCGCGTGCCACCGAGCGCTTGCGGCGTTCGGTCGGATCCTCGACGCCCTGCATCGCCAGCAACGCGTCGATGTTGCCGGCAGCCTTCGGCGGGGCCGCGGAGCGAGTCTCTTCCGGCGTCGCCGGCGCGTCCGGCAGCGAAAAGCCGGTCGAGCTGGTTCGCCGCGTGTTGCTCGCGGGCGATCCAAGCGTGGTGCCGTTGGGTCCGTAGATGCGCATCGTGGTGGTCTCGCCGGTCGATGGCCGCAGCTTCGCCGCTTTATGGTTAATGCCGCGTAAACGACCCGGCAAAATCTGCCGCCGCGCGGCAGTTTCGCCGGTGCAGCGCGACCGGTCGCATCGCGCACCACCACATAAAGCATAGCATTTTCAACAGACTAGGCCATCGATTCGGCGTGGCACCGATTTCGCATAGTTAATCGCGGACTACCGTCATGGGAGTGGTGTGCGGTCCAGGAAGACTTCAGGGGAGCATTGGGATGCCCGGCATCCATACGGCGAGAATGATGTGGGTGGGCTGCGTAGCGCTGCTGGCGCTGGCGTTGACCACGGTGTCCGCAGGCGCGACCTCGCGGATCAAGGACCTCGCCAATATCGAAGGCGTGCGCCAGAACCAGCTGATCGGCTACGGCCTCGTCGTCGGCCTCAACGGCACCGGCGACACGCTGAACAACATCCCCTTCACCAAGCAGTCGCTGCAGGCGATGCTGGAGCGCATGGGCGTCAACATCCGCGGCGCCACCATCCGCACCGGCAACGTCGCCGCCGTGATGGTCACCGGCAACCTGCCGGCGTTCGGCACCCAGGGCACGCGGATGGATGTCACCGTCTCCGCGCTCGGCGACGCCAAGAACCTGACCGGCGGCACCCTGCTCGTCACCCCTCTGCTCGGCGCCGACGGCAATGTCTATGCGGTCGCGCAAGGTTCGCTCGCGATCTCGGGCTTCGCGGCGGAAGGCGCCGCCGCCAGCATCACCCGCGGCGTGCCGACCAACGGCCGCATCCCCAACGGCGCCATCATCGAACGCGAGATCGAATTCGCGCTCAACCGCCTGCCGAATGTGCGCCTTGCGCTGCGCAACGCCGACTTCACCACCGCCAAGCGCATCGCCGCGGCAGTCAATGATTTCCTCGGCGTCAAGACCGCCGAGCCGATCGATCCCTCCACCGTGCAGCTGGCGATCCCCGCCGAATTCAAGGGCAATGTCGTCGCCTTCCTGACCGAGATCGAGCAACTGCAGGTCGAACCGGATCTCACCGCCAAGATCGTGATCGATGAACGCTCGGGGATCATCGTGATGGGCCGCGACGTCCGCGTCGCCACCGTTGCGGTCGCGCAAGGCAATCTCACCGTGACGATTTCCGAGAGCCCGCAGGTCAGCCAGCCCAATCCGCTGTCGCGCGGCCGGACCGTGGTGACGCCGCGCTCGAGCGTCAGCGTCGCCGAAGACGGCAAGAAATTCGCGGTCGTGAAAGACGGCGTCTCGCTGCAGCAGCTCGTCGACGGATTGAACGGCCTCGGCATTGGCCCGCGTGACCTGATCGGGATCCTGCAGGCGATCAAGGCCGCCGGCGCGATCCAGGCCGATATCGAGGTGATGTGATGCAAAACAGCATCAACAGCCTCGTCGATCCCTCCTACGCCAAGGCCTATACCAGGACCGCGTCGCGCACCGACCCGCTGCTGGCTGAAGCCCTGACCAAGGTTTCACCCGAGGCACAGAAGAAGACCCGCGCCAAGGCGCAGGACTTCGAAGCGATGTTCCTGAACACGATGTTTTCGCAGATGACCTCCGGCGTCAAAGGCGACGGCCCGTTCGGCGACACGACCGGCACCGGCGTCTGGCGCTCGATGCTGACGGATGAATATTCGAAGTCGTTCGCCAAATCCGGCGGCGTCGGAATCTCCAACGACGTCTTCCGCACCTTGATCCTGCAACAAGC
>JACDAG010000390.1 GCA_013695565.1 Bradyrhizobium sp. | reverse complement strand
TTCTTGATCCCAAAATCAAGCTCACCGCGACCTGCGTGCGGGTGCCGGTGTTCGTCGGCCATTCCGAAGCGGTCAACATCGAATTCGAGAATCCGATCTCTGCCGATGAAGCCCGCGACATCCTGCGCAACGCGCCGGGCTGCCTCGTGATCGACAAGCACGAGCCCGGCGGCTACGTGACGCCGTATGAGGCGGCCGGTGAAGATGCCACCTATATCAGCCGCATCCGCGAGGATAATACCGTCGAGAACGGCCTGTCGCTGTGGTGCGTTTCCGACAATCTGCGCAAGGGCGCGGCGCTGAACGCGGTGCAGATCGCCGAGTGTCTGATCAACCGCAAGCTGATCAGCGCGAAGAAGAAAGCGGCTTAGAAGCGGGCGAATAGGGAGTAGCGAATAGCGAATGGAAATTTACTATTCGCCATTCGCTACTCCCTATTCGCTCACTTCTCATTAGCAGCGCGGAATTCTTTCGCCGCCGGATCGAGCACGAACAGCGAGCCCTCGGCGACGCCGAAATAGGCGCCGTGCAGATACATCTCGCCGCGTTCGACCAAGGTGCGGACGAACGGAAACGTCATCAGGTTTTCAAGTGAGCGGAAGATCGCGGCTTTCTCGATCCTGACGGTGAATTCCTGCATCGTTTCGCGCTCGCGCTGCTCGACGACCTCGCCGGGCTTGATGAACATCGCCATCCAGCGGCCGATGAAATCACCGGGCGACAGCGGATCGATCTTGTCGATGAAGGCCTTGATGCCACCGCACTGCGCATGGCCGAGCACCACGACGTGCTTGATGCGCAGCACGTTGACCGCATATTCCAGCGCCGCGGAGACGCCATGGGCGCCGCCATCCGGCTGGTACACCGGCACCAGATTGGCGACGTTGCGGACCACGAACAGTTCACCGGGGCCGGCGTCGAAGATGACCTCCGGCGAAACGCGGGAATCGCAGCAGCCGATCACCATCACGGCGGGCGACTGGCCGCGCTCGGACAGTTCCCGGTAGCGTGACTGTTCGGTAGGCAGCCGCTGCGAGGTGAAGGTCCGGTAGCCGTCGAGCAGATGTTGCGGAAATGCGGTCATGGCCCTTGCCTAACCATAGACCGATGACGGGAACAAGGCTTTCGGCGGGTCGTTTGAAATGATATCGCGTGGGGTCCAAAACACCCCTTCAGGAAACCCGCCCATGGTCCGTCCGCGCCGCAGCCTGTTGTTCATGCCGGGATCGAATGCGCGGGCGCTTGAAAAGGCACGGAACCTCGCCGCCGACGGCATCATCCTCGACCTCGAGGATTCGGTGGCGCCGGACGCCAAGGCGCTGGCCCGCGACCAGATCGCCAAGGCGATCGCGGCCGGCGGGTTCGGCAAGCGCGAGGTGCTGATCCGGGTCAACAGCCTGATACGCCGTGGTGGATCGACGACGTCACCATGGCCGGCAAGGCGCGGCCCGATGGCATCCTGGTTCCGAAGATTTCCAGCGTCGCCGACCTCAACGCCATCGCCAACCGTCTCAGCGACATCAACGCTGATATGTCGATCCGGGTCTGGGCCATGATCGAGACGTCGCGCGCGGTACTGGACGCGGACAAGCTCGCCGCGGCGTCGAAGGATTCAGAAACGCGGCTTGCCGGCTTCGTGTTCGGGCCGAACGACATTTCGCGGGAAACGCGGATCCGGATGCAGCCGGGCCGCGCCGCGATGATCCCAATGATCACCCATTGCATCCTGGCGACGCGTGCGCATGGACTGGAAATCCTCGACGGGCCCTACGGCGACATCAGCAATGTCGACGGCTTCGCGGTCGAATGCGCGCAGGGCCGCGATCTCGGTTTCGACGGCAAGACGCTGATCCATCCCAGCCACATCGAAGCCTGCAACGCGATCTTCACGCCGCCGGCGGAAGAAGTCGCCGAAGCCCGCAAGATCATCGCCGCGTTCCAGCAGCCCGAAAACGCCTCCCGCGGCGCCATCCAGCTCGACGGCCGCATGGTGGAACGGCTGCACGCCGACATGGCCAAGCGCACGATTGCGATTGCGGATGCCATCGCCGCGATGGGGCATTAGATAAATTCGTCGAGTTCTCTCTTCCCTTCTCCCACAAGGGGAGAAGGGAAGAAGCCCGCGTCGGCGCTCGCTAAGCCCCAAACTTCTCCACCGCCCAGGCATAGAAGCTGCCGGGAATCGGTTTCTCGCCACCGCGGCCTTTCGGCGAAATGTGCAATCCGATAATTTCGGGATCAGCGAGCAGCGCCGAAAAATCCGTTCGCTCGAAAAACAGCTTCGGTTCGGCATGCACCGCATAGAATGATTGCTTCGGCAACGCGTGCTGCAGTTCGCCTCCGCGGCGCGCGAGCGCGGTGAGTGCGGCCGGACCGAAGATCGCGACGCGAATGTCGGAGAGGCGGTTCGAGCCGCCGCGCAGCCGCCGCAGCTTGAAGGTGAGGCGATGGCGTAGCGCCAGCCAGTCTGGTGTCAGTTCGTCCTGCGCCATCAGATTTTCGAACGCCGTCACGATCGGATCGTCCGGCGGCAGATACAGAACCGAATTGCCGAGCTGGCGCGGCCGCTCCCAGGCGAAATAGGGTTTTGCCGGATCGATCTCGACCGGCTTGAGCAGCAGCACGTCGGCGTCGAGCCACAGGCCGGCGCTCGCCGCCATCAGCCGCATACGGAAAAAATCGCTGAATTGAAGAATGGTCCAGTCGCGCCAGCTGCCGTCCGGCTGCGGCGGGCGAAGCCGTTCGGAAAAGGAATGCGCCAGGATCGCTTCGGCCTCGGCATTGCCGACGCCGTCGGGCAGGCCGGCGAGCGGGTCGAAACTGTAGACGGTAACTTTGTGGCCCGCTGCGACCTGCGATCGCAGGCAGGTCAGCCGGAGCGCATCGAGCGGGCCATGCCAGAAGGTGACGACGTCAGGCCGCATCGGCGTCGCCTCACGAAGCGCGTGACCGCGATCAGGCCCAGGCGCGCTCTTGCTTGGCCTTGGCTTCGTAGGTGTCGATCGAAGCCTTTTTCTCCATCGTCAGGCCGATGTCGTCGAGGCCGTTGAGCAGGCAGTGCTTGCGGAATTGATCGATCTCGAACTTCACCGTGCCGCCGTCGGGGCCGCGGATTTCCTGGGCCGCGAGATCGATGCTCAGCGTCGCGTTGGCGCCGCGCTCGGCATCGTCGAACAATTTGTCGAGGTCGTCCTGGGTGACGCGGATCGGCAGAATGCCGTTCTTGAAGCAGTTGTTGTAGAAGATGTCGCCGAACGAGGTCGAGATCACGCAGCGGATGCCGAAATCCAGCAGCGCCCAGGGCGCGTGCTCGCGGCTCGAGCCGCAGCCGAAATTGTCGCCGGCGACCAGCACCTTGGAATTGCGGTAGGCCGGCTTGTTGAGGATGAAATCCGGATTCTCGCTGCCGTCATCCTTGTAGCGCTGTTCCGAGAACAGACCCTTGCCAAGGCCGGTACGCTTGATGGTCTTCAAATACTGCTTCGGAATGATCATGTCGGTGTCGACATTGATGATCTTCAGGGGCGCAGCGACGCCTTCCAGTGTGGTGAACTTGTCCATCGATCGTACTTCCCGGCTGAAATGAAGGGATAGGCTGCCAATTTATCGCGAAAAAGCTGCCGGCAAAAGGCCAATTTGCGCAATCCTACCCTGCTCTTACCCCGTTTGAGCCTCGATCGCTTCCATATCCGCGTCCGACAGGCCGAAATGGTGGCCGATTTCGTGAATCAGCACGTGGCGGACGATGTGGCCCAGCGTTTCCTCATGCTCGGCCCAGTAGTCCAGGATCGGCCGGCGGTAGAGCCAGATCATGTTGGGCAGGCGGGCGACGTCGTTATGGCTTTGGTGCGGCAGGCCGACACCCTGGAACAGGCCGAGCAGGTCGAATTCGCTCTGCGCCTGCATCTCGTCGAGCACTTCGTCGGTCGGGAAGTCGTCGACGCGGATGATCACGCCCGCGCACAGGGTTCGAAAGCCCGCCGGCAATCGCTCGAAAACCTCATGCGCCATGGCTTCCATTTCGGCCAGTGACGGTGCTTTTGCTTCTCTCCACATCGCGCTTGTTTAGCGCGTGTTCCAGCGCCGCGCCTACTGGTTTTGAATGGCATCGCCCGGTTGACCTTGGCGCGGCAATCGGAGACCGTACGATCCGGTAACAGGC
>JACDAG010000346.1 GCA_013695565.1 Bradyrhizobium sp. | reverse complement strand
GTTCCTTGACCACGCTCGCAGGCCGTTCCACCACCTCGCCGGCGGCGATGCGGTTGACGATCTGTTCTGGGAGCTGGCGGACGGGCATGGGATATGGGTAGCCGATTCAGGGGCGAGGCGGGACCCCGCGAGGTCGGATGTGCCCGGAATTCTCCGGCCAAATATAGTTGCGGGCCCGAGAACCGAAAGCCCGGCAGGGCGGCTCTATGACACGAGAACCCATGAGTTCTCTCGTGAAATCAAAGGAGCTGCTATGTTCTACGCCAAGAATTTGCCGGGTTGGGAACGGGCGATGCGGACCGTCGGAGGCATCATGATGATCGCGTATGGGCTGATGGCGATGCCGGGCACGATGACCGGCTATGTGATCGCCGGCGCCGGAGCGGTCGCAATCGTGACCGGATTCTTCGGATTTTGCCCGATGTGCGCCATGGTCGGCCGCCGGCTGCCGTCGCCATGAATGCGCTGGCGAGAGCAAGCCGCTGCGATCCCGCGCTGATCGAAGCGGCACGGGGTGGGGACGCCGATGCGCTGGTGGCGCTGATCTCGGCGGCCCAGCCCGATATCCGCCGCTATGCGGCGCGCAATTGCCGCGCGGCCGATATCGACGACGCGGTTCAGGAAACGCTGTTGCTGTTATACCGGCGCGTCGGCACGCTGCGGGCGGTGACGTCGTTTTCGGCGTGGCTGTTTGCCGTTGCAAAACGCGCCTGTCTGCGGCTGCTGCATCGGTCGATCGGAATCGCCGATGCGTCGGCCGAAGACACCGAAGCGCATCTGGCGCATCTGCGGCCGGAAGACCTTCGCATCGATCTGTCGCGCGCCATCCAGTCATTGCCCGATCATTATCGCGAGGTGATCCTGCTGCGCGATATCGAGGAACTGTCGATCGACGAAATTGCGGGCGTGCTCGGCCTGAGCCGCGAGAGCGTCAAGGCCCGCATTCACCGCGCGCGGATCATGATCCGGGAATATTTGATTCGCGACTGACACCAGGCAGTTCCGCGTTGCCGCATATTGGGTCGATCCGTGGCCAAGTTTTCGCGAAATTGCCCAGAAATCCCTAAACGATGACCACACGATGCGGCTTGCATGGCGAGTGCGCCGTTCGCGATACATCTAAGCGATGAGCAGTTCGGGACGGATGGCGCTTGGAACAACGGAACCGCTCAACGCGGATCAAAAATCAGGAGAACTGAATGAAGTTTGTGAAAACCTCGGCGATCGCGCTTGCCATCTCGGCCATGGTGGCCGGACCCGTGTTGGCGCAGGGCGTCTCGTCCGATAGCAAGGTCCGCGGTGGCGTGCAGGGCAAGAGCCAAATGCAGGGCGGCGCGCCGAGCACTGACGACGAGGAACTCAGCGCGCAGCCGAGTGCCACTGGGCAAAAGGCCGCGAAGACCGGTACCAAGGGCACGGTCGGCGCCGGTAGCGGCGCGGCCAAGGGCACGGGCGGTGCCACCAGCGATACGGCGACCGGCAAGCGTTACTAATACCAGGTCCCCTCCAGTAGGTTGCAGAAACTCCGGTCGCATGTCGACCGGAGTTTTTTTAGCGCTACAAACCAGCCTGTCGGCCGCCATTTCCCATCAGTCGTCGAAGCGCGTCGAGCCGCGCTTGGCCTTGACGTCGCCGCGGCGCTTCTTGCCTTCCAGCCGCCGCTGCTTCGATCCGAACGTCGGCTTGGTCGCGCGACGCGGCACCGGCCGCACGATGGCTTCGCGCAGCAGTTCGAGCAGGCGATCGATGGCGTCGGCACGGTTGCGCTCCTGGGTGCGGAAGCGCTGCGCGTGGATCACGATCACGCCGTCCTTGGTCATGCGCTGGCCGGCGAGCCGGTTGAGCCGCAGGCTTGCGTCCTCCGGCAGCGTGACCTTGCGCGTGTCGAAGCGCAATTGTGCGGCGGTCGAAAGCTTGTTGACGTTCTGCCCGCCCGGACCCGAAGCGCGGACGAAGTCGATCTCGATGTCGTTGTCGTCGATCGTGAGGTCGCGGGAAATCCGCAGCATAGCGTTCACCGGGGGCTCGACATCGCCGTGATGGAATCGGGCAGGAAGCAGAATACCGGGTCTGTTTGCGATTGGCTCACGGGTTTGTAATTTACGACCAATAAACCAGCTCCGTGGAAACCTTTTACCATCGGTGATCTTGCAATGATACCGAAAAGTGATACTATATGGAATTGAATGGAAAGCATCAAGCCACGCTGGAGGCGATCTTTGCCACGCCGGTGCGCGCCAGCATTGCCTGGAGCGACATCGAATCCCTGTTTCGGACGTGCAGTGCGGAGATCAGTGAAGGAAATGGGTCGCGAGTCCGGGTCGCTCTCAACGGCGTGCGCGCGGTGTTTCACCAGCCGCATCCGCAGAAGGAAACCGACAAGGGCGCCGTGAAGTCCGTCCGCCGCTTTCTGACTGAATCAGGGATCGAACCATGACGACGATGAATTACAAAGGATACGAGGCGACGATCGAATACGACGAGGACGCCGAAATATTCCACGGCGAGGTTGCCGATCTGCGCGATGTGATCACCTTCCAGGGCAAATCCGTCGCCGAACTTAAGAAGGCTTTTGCAGGATCGATCGAGGACTATCTCGCGTTTTGCAAACGGCGTGGTGAGGAGCCAGAGAAGCCGTTCTCGGGCCAATTTGTCGTCCGCACAGATCCGGCTTTGCACAAGGACGTATCCACAGCCGCAAGACACGCCGGTGTCAGCCTCAACAAATTTGTCGCTTTGGCTTTGGAAAAGGCTGTTCGCCGTTAAATTCAGCGGTCGCGAAGTGCCTCGAAGACCTGATCGGAAATGTAGCCGTGTGGCGGGGGGATAGCCGAACGTTGAGCGGGCTCAGTTCGCCTTCGGCAGCGGCGGCGTGGCAACGGCCGGCTGGGCGGCGGCTTGCGGGGCGCGGCCGACGATGACGGTGAGCAAGCCCTTGCCCCACAGCGTCTGTGCGGCCTTCCTGGCGTCGTCGAGCGTCACGGCGTCGACCAGGGCGTTGCGCTTCTCGATGTAGTCGATCGGCAGCTTGTCGAGCTGGTATTGCAGAAGCGCCGAGGCGAGCTTCGAGGACGTATCGAGCGCCAGCATCTGCGAGCCCTTCAGATAGGACTTGGCCTCGTCGAGCTCCTTCTGGGTTGGGCCATCCTCGCCCATGCGACGGATTTCCTTCTCGACGGCATCGACCGTTTCTCCGGCACGGTCGGCGCGGGTGCCGGTATTGCCGATGAACAGCGCGGAACGTTCCATCCAGAGCAGGGATTCGTAGATCGAATAGGCCAGTCCGCGCTTTTCGCGGACCTCCTTGTAAAGCCGCGACGACGATCCGCCGCCGAGAATATGGTTCACGACATAGCCGGCCATGAAATTCGGATCGTGGCGGCGGATGCCGGGGCCACCGAACGTCACCACGGTCTGCGGCACGTCGAGCGGGACAAAGGCGCGTTGCGGCGGTTTGGCGGCCTGGATTTCGGGAATCGGCGTCAGGCTGGCCTTGGCGGGCAACCCGCCGAACGTCTTGTCCAGGAGCTTGCCGAGCGCGTCAGCGTCGATATCGCCGACCACGGAGATCCGCAATGTGTCCCTGGCGAGGATGCGGCCGACATAGGCCTTCATGTCCGACACGTTGATGTCAGGCAAGCTGTCCAGCGTGCCGTAAGACGAACGGCCGTAGGGATGATCGCCGAAGGCGACTTCGAGGAATTTGCGGCTCGCCAGCGAGGAGGGGTTGGTGGTCTCGCGCCGCAGGCCCGAGATCACCTGGGCGCGGATGCGCTCGATGTCGGCGGCGTCGAAACGCGCCGAGGTCAACGCCAGTTGCAGCAGGTCGAAGGCTTCGTCCTTGTTGTCCTTGAGCATACGCAAGCTGCCGCGAAAATAATCCCGCGTTGCCGCGAAGCTCAGTTCGATGGCGCGGCGATCGAGCCGCTCGTGATAGGTCTTGGAGTCGAGATCACCAGCACCTTCATCGAGCAGGCCTGCGACCATATTGCCCGTGCCGGGCTTGTCGATGGGGTCCTGGCTCGATCCGCCGCTGAAGGCATATTCCATCGCGATCAGGGGGACGGTGGCGTCCTGCACGAACCAGGCCTCGATGCCGCCGGGCGACACCAGGCGCTGGATTTTTGCCGCGGCGTGCGATGGTGCCGATGCCAGCATTGTCAGCGCCAGAGCGGCGACGACAATGGATGCGGCGCGCCGCGCGCGAAGTGCGATATCGTTCACGAGCGCTTCTCCTCGCGTTTCGGTGTGGGGTCTTTGATCAGATAGCCCGTCACCGAACGCTTCTTGTCGAGCCATTTTTGGGCGGCGTCACGAACCTGTTCGGCGGTGACGGCGCGGATGCGGTCCGGCCAGCTGCGGATGTCGTCGATACCAAGGCCCGTGGTTAGCGCCCCGCCATACCAGCGCGCCAGCGTCGCCTGATTGTCCTGGGCGTAGATTGCTTCCGCGATCAGCTGGGTCTTGACCCGTTCGAGATCCTCGGCGCGGGCGGGATTCTTGATGACGTCCGATATCACGCCATCGATCGCCTGCTCTACGTCCGCAAATTCCACACCGGGCTTCGGCGAAACCGAGATCGAGAATTGCGACGGATCGAGCGACGTCCCCTGGTATCCGGCGCCGGCGCTGATCGCGAGCGGACGGTCGATCACGAGCGCGCGGTAGAGATAGGAGTTGGAGCCGCCGCCCATCAGTTGCGCGAGCACGTCGAGCGCCGGGCTTTCGCCGGCGGCCGCCGTCGTGGACGAGGGAACGAGGTAATAGCGTCGCAAGCCGTTCTGCTCGACGCGCGGATCGGACAGCGTCACGGTGCGCGGGGCTACGGGCACCGGTTCCTGCGGGCGGACGCGCTGTGCGGGAATGGCAGGCTGCGCCGGGATCGCGCCATAGGCGTGCTCTACCATCGGGCGGATTTCCCTGGCGTCGACATCGCCGGCAATCACCAGCGTCGCGTTGTTCGGCGCGTAGAACCGCTTGTAGAACGCCAGCGCGTCTTCACGGTCGAGCTTTTCGATCTCCTGGCGCCAACCGATCACCGGGCGGCCATAGGGATGATTGAGATACAGCGATGCCATCATCTGTTCGCCCAATCGCGCTTCCGGATTGTTGGCGACGCGCATGTTGTATTCCTCGAGCACGACGTCGCGCTCGGGCAGGACATTTTCGTCCTTCAGGATGAGGCCGGTCATGCGGTCAGCCTCGAACTCCATCATCCTGCCGAGTTGCTCGCGCGGCACGCGCTGGAAATAACCGGTGTAGTCGACCGAGGTGAAGGCGTTTTCGTTGCCGCCGATCCGGCGCACGGTCTCGGAGAATTCACCGGCGGGATGTTTGGCGGTGCCCTTGAACATCAGATGTTCGAGGAAATGCGCCAGTCCCGATTTGCCCGGCGTCTCGTCGGCGGAGCCGACCTTGTACCAGATCATCTGCGTCACGACGGGGGTGCGGTGATCGGGGATCACCACGACGTGCAGGCCGTTACCGAGGGTGAAGCTGGCGGGACGTTCCGATGTCACCGTGGTCTGGGACAGCGCGCCACTGGCAAAAGCGAAAGTCGAAACCAGCGCGGCAGCGCGCAAAATCGCCAAACGATGTGATGACATCATGACCTGTCTGAAAGTCCGAACCCAAGCGTTCGGAATAAAGCCGCGGCATCGTACACCGCGGCTGGAACCGGCATCGTCACGAAGGCGAGAGATGAGCTTAACTATTCGCCATACTTGCCGGCGGCCGGGTTGTATTCCTTGTTCATCGATTCCTTCGGCCCGGTGCCGTAGGCGAAATTCGGCGACGGCGTCTGGTAGCCGGGCGGCGGTTGCGTCAGGGATTCCCGTGTCGGTTCACCCTTGAACGGCGCGGTCTCGACCTTGCTGCCGCCGAACATTCCGCTAAGGCCACCGCTATATCCAAGCTGCGACGGACTGAGGATGGGGGTGTCCGTCACGCCCGGCTGCAACGGATCGCTGTTCTTGCGCGCGGCAGTCGCGGTCCTGCCCTTCTCCAATTCGGACGGCGCCAGAACGCGAGCGGCTTCATTCGGATCCCTGTTTTCCTTCTTGCGGGCGGCAATGGCGGCCTTGCGGCGCTGCTCGTCCGGATCTTTCGGCCAATTCGGTGCCTTCGCAGCGGTGGCGGTACCGGGCGGCGGCGGCAAATTAAGCTTGGGAGGCACCACCAGCGGCGAGCGCTCACGGTAGTCGATGCCCTTGTTTTCCATATTGGTGCCGCCGATGCCGGCCATGATGCCATCGATGACCTTTTCCTCGAAGGTCTTGTCGTCATCATCGTCGTCGCCCGCGCGCACCGGGCCGGCGGCCATCACCAGGCCGACACCAACAGCAATGGCGGCGAACCGCATCGCCCGCGTCAGCGAGGTTTTCTGCACAATCCAGAAGCTGGCTTCGGTGTCGCGCATCGCGCTCGTTCCCATTCAAATTTCTGCGGGCCGGCCTTCAGGCCACGATCCCGCGCTCGCAGGCAATATGCCGCCAAGGAGCCGCCGACGGTCCGTATCGGCCGCGATCAGGGCGCTTTTGCGGCGGGTACCCCCAGGAAGGAGTCATACAATAGGCCCGCTACCCCGGCAACAATGGCCACATCCGCAAGGTTAAACACGTACCAATTATAGGTATTTCCCGCGATCTGGACGTGGAACAGGGCGAAATCGACCACCGCGCCATAGGCCACGCGGTCGATGGCGTTGCCGATGGCCCCGCCGATGATCAGGCCGAGCGCCACGGTCGCAAGCCAGGTGCGGGAGCGCGCCATCCAGATCGCCAGCACGATCACGGCGACCGCCTTGATCGTGGTCAGCGCGGCCTGGGCCAGGAAGCCGTCGTTCTGGAACCAGCCAAAACTGATCCCGACATTCCAGGCCAGCACCAGATCGAAAAACGGCGTCACCTTCACCACGCCGCGGCGGGCGATCTCGAACACGTACAGCAGCCAGAGTTTTGAGGCCTGGTCGAGCACCAGGGCGGCGATACCGGCGATGACACCGAGGCGGAGATGTGGGCTCATGTTGCGGTGCTCAACACAAACTCAGGCGTCGTCCCGGCGAACGCGGGGACCCCTAGCGTGAGCGCGCTTGCGCTCATCGCGACGCCGCGGCGGATGTGGTTGGAAAGATTGTCGGTCATCTTCCTTGTCTAATCACGAAGGCCGGTGGTTATGGGTCCCTGCGTTCGCAGGGACGACGATAGACTCTTACACGCTCACTCCCAACGCCTTCCACTCCCGCAACGCCTGCGCGTCGCGCGGGGAGACATCCGGATACTCAGCGTCCTCGCCCACATCAGGCAGGATTTTCCACGACCGCGCGCATTTGGTGCCGACGGCCTTTTCGACCACGACCGCGACTCCCCCGACGTCGCCCAGCGTGAAGGCGTTCGGCGGTGCGTTGTCATTGGTCACCATCGCGTTCGAGGTGATGCAGACCTCGGCCATGTCGACGTCGAAGAGGGTGGTGAAGATCGCCTTGTCCGAGACGTAAACCAGCGGCGAGGCCTCCAGCGACGAGCCGATATTCTTGGCGGCGCGTTCGAGTTCGAGCGCGCCGGTGACGACACGGCGGACATCGCGGATGGTTTCCCATTTTGCCGCCAGTGCGTCGTCGCGGAACGCGTCGAAATCCGTCGGGAACAGCGTCAGATGCACCGACGGCTCGGCATTCGGCCGGTACATCCGCCACGCCTCGTCGGTGGTGAAGCTCAACACCGGCGCCAGCCATTTCAGGATCGCGTCGCAGATGATGTCGATCGTGGTCAGCGCGGCCTTGCGCACCAGTGACGACGGCGCGTCGCAATACAGCGCGTCTTTGCGGATGTCGAAATAGAACGCCGACAATTCGGTGTTCATGAACGCCGACAGGCTGGCGACCACTGTCTTGTAGTCGAACTCGGCATAGGCCTGCCGCACGATCGCGGCGCGCCCGGCCAGTTCATGCAGCATCAGCCGTTCGAGCTCCGGCATTTCTTCCAGCGCGACCGCGTCGCTTTCACTAAAGTGGTGCAGCGTGCCGAGCATCCAGCGGATCGAGTTGCGCAGCTTGCGGTAGGTCTCGATGGTGTTCTTGAGGATTTCGGGCCCGATGCGCTGGTCGTCGGCATAGTCGGTGGCGCAGACCCAGAGCCGCAGGATATCGGCGCCGGAATCCTTCATCACCTTTTGCGGCTCGACCGTATTGCCGACCGATTTCGACATCTTGCGACCGTTCTCGTCCAGCGTGAAGCCGTGGGTGAGCACGATGTCGAATGGCGCACGGCCGCGCGTGCCGCAGCTCTCCAGCAGCGACGACTGGAACCAGCCACGGTGCTGGTCGCTGCCCTCCAGATACATCACGGTATCCTCGCCGCCATCGACCTTACGAACGATGTTGCCGAGTTGCGGAAAATTCTGGCGGTCTTCCAGCACGAAGGCGTGGGTCGAGCCGGAGTCGAACCAGACGTCGCAGATGTCGTCGACCTTCTTCCAGTCTTCAGCTGCGCGGGATCCCAAAAAGCGTTCGCGGGCGCCGTCCATGTACCAGGCGTCGGCGCCTTCCTCCATGAAGGCTTCGGTGATGCGCTGGTTGACGATCTCGTCCTGCAGGATCTCCGCGGAGCCGTCGCCCTTCTCGCGCACGAACACCGCGATCGGCACGCCCCAGGCGCGCTGGCGCGAGATCACCCAGTCGGGCTTGCTGTTCACCATGCCGTTGATGCGGTTCTGGCCCGAGGGCGGTACCCATTGCGTCACTGAAATGGCGTGCAGCGCGCGGGCGCGCAGCGTGTCGCCGGGTTTGGCCACACCGTTATCCGCAATATCCTTGTCCATCGCGATGAACCATTGCGGCGTGTTGCGGAAGATCACCGGCTTCTTCGAGCGCCAGGAATGCGGGTATTGATGCTTGAGGCGGCCGCGCGCGAGAAGCTTGCCGTGTTCGACCAGAACCTTGATCACGGCCTCGTTGGCGTCGCCCTTTTCGCCCTTGTCGTTGATCACGCGTTTGCCGGTGAAACCGGGCGCATGGTCGGTAAAGGCGCCGTTTTCGTCGACGGTGTAGGGGATCGCCGTGTTGATGCCGCGGCCGTCGAGTTCGCGTGCATTCGCCGTCCAGACGTCGAAATCCTCGCGGCCGTGGCCGGGGGCGGTGTGCACGAAGCCGGTGCCGGTGTCGTCGGTGACGTGATCGCCGGGTAGCAGCGGCACGGTGAATTCGTATCCACCGCTGCGGCTTTTCAAGGGATGCGCGCACTCCACGGCGTCGAGGATATCGCCCGGCAAGTCACGAACTTTCTCATAGGTCGTGACGCGCGCCTGCTTGAAAACGCCTTCCGCCAGCG
>JACDAG010000311.1 GCA_013695565.1 Bradyrhizobium sp. | reverse complement strand
GCGCTGGTCATGGTGGCGACGCGCGCGGCGAGGCGGTCATTGTCGCCGTAGCGAATTTCGTTGGTGGCAACCGTGTCGTTCTCGTTGATGACAGGCACCGCGCGCCATTCCAGCAGTTTGGCGATGGTCGAGCGGGCATTGAGATAACGGCGCCGTTCCTCGGTGTCCTGCAGCGTGACCAGAATTTGTCCGGCGCCGATGCCGTGAGCACCGAGCACTTCCGACCAGATCCGCGCCAGCGCGATCTGACCGACGGCCGCCGCCCCCTGGCTTTCCTCCAGCTTCAACGGCCCGCGCGGCAGCTTCAGGCGGCTGCGCCCGAGCGCGATCGAGCCCGACGAGACCACCAGCACATCGCGGCCCTCGCCATGCAGCTTGGCGATATCGGCGGCCAGCGCCGCCAGCCACGAGGCGCGCACCTCGCCGGCATCGGAATCGATCAGCAGCGACGAGCCGACCTTGACGACGATACGGCGAAAATTCTTGAGCGCGGGGCGTTTCATGGGTTCGATCGAGTGAAGCGGATTGTCGGCAAGCAATACGCGCCACCTCCATGATTTGGAAGTGGCGCGGGCTTGGGAAAGTGACGTCAGCTCAGCCCATCACGAAAGCGTTGAGCTTGTTGCCCTCAGGGTCCCGGAAGTAGGCGGCGTAGAATCCACCTTCGCCGCGCGGTCCGGGAGGACCCTCGTCGGTGCCGCCCAGCGACAGCGCGAGCTTGTAGATGCGGTCGACCTGGGCCTTGTCCCTGGCGGCGAGGGCGACCATCACGCCATTGCCGACAGTCATGGGATTGCCGTCGAAAGGCTTGGTCAGGCCGAGGCCGGCGCCGCCGCCCGCCGATCCCCAGGCGATGAAGGTTTCTGATTCCATGAACCGCCCGATGCCCATCTCGGCGGCGATCTTGTCGTAGAAGGCCGCGGCCTTCTGCAGGTCCCTGGTGCCCAATGTGACGTAACCAATCATGCTGTCCTCCCGCAGATATCGTTGCAAATATTCTTGAATGCCAGCGTTTTGCAGCAGGATGACGCCCGGGGCAAGCGACGCTGCAGGCGTTCGCATTTAGACAGACATTTCAATGGCCGTCGCAGTCTGCTGTAATGGGCCAAATCTTGCGGGGGGAAGCTAAATGGATCGCCGGGCGTTTTTGGCGGGATGTGCTGGACTGACATTGGCCGCGCGCGCAGGCGAGGCGCGTGCCCAATCCGGCCCGTTGACCAGGATCATTTTTCCGTTCGCCGCCGGCGGCAGCGGCGACATGTTGTGCCGCCAGCTGGCGCAATATCTTCCCCCGCTGATCGACCGCAGCGTCATCGTCGAAAACCGTACCGGCGGCGACGGGTTGATCGGCATACGGGCGGTGAAGGGCGCCGCCCCCGACTTAACCACCGTCCTGGTGACCACCGGTCCGACGATGTATTTGCTGCCGATGGTGGAGAACCAGCCGAGCTACGACTCCGCGAAGGATTTCATACCGGTCTCACAGCTTGCGCGCTTCGAATTCGTGGTCGTGGTGAGCCCGTCGATCGGCGTGACGGACTTCAAGCAATTGGTAGCCTGGATCAAGGCCAATCCTGACAAGGCCAGTTATGGCGTGCCGAGCAGCGGCACGATTCCGCATTTCACCGGATTTCAACTTGAGAAGGCGCTCGGCCTTTCCATGACCCGCGTATCGTATCGCGGCTCGGCGCCGATCATCACCGATCTCATCGGCGGACACATCCCGCTCGCCGTCACGACCCTTTCGGACACCATCACGCAGCATCGCGCGGGTGGCATCCGCATCGTGGCGGTAAGCGGCCCGGCTCGCTCGCCCTTCCTGCCCGACGTGCCAAATCTGAAGGAGGCCGGCGTCGATCTGGTGGCCGACGGCTGGTACGGCATGTGGCTGCCGGCGGGCAGTTCGCCGGACTTTGCCAGGAAGCTGAGCGCCGCCGCAGCCGAGGTTCTGGCCAAGCCCGATGTGAAGGAGAAACTGAACGCCGTGACGCTCATTCCGGTTGGCTCATCCCCGGAAGACCTGACGAAGGCGCTCGCCGCCGACACGGCGTTCTGGCAGCCGATCGTGAAAGCGACGGGCTACAAGATCACGAATTGAGGATTGGACCCGCTACCGCTTACTTGGCCCCGGCCTTTTCCAGGATGGCCACCATCCCGCGATAACCGCGACCTCTGGCGAGCTTGAGCGGTGTCGCGCCACTGCCGTCCGGAATGTTCACGTCGGCGCCGGCCTCGACCAGGGCGCGCAGCGTCTCGGTGTGATTGCTGCCTCCATCGCCCAGCACGATGGATTCGATCAACGCGGTCCATTTCAGATTGTTGACGTGATCCAAAGGCGCCTTGGCGGCGATCAGCATCCGTACGACCTCGAAGTGACCGAGATGGGCCGCCGCGATCAGCGCCGTGCCGTCGTAGCGGCTGGTGACGGCCTTTGGATTGCCTCCGCCTTCGAGCGCAATCCGGAGCATCGGCAGATCGTTGGCGACCGCCGCGATCGTGACGATGTCGTAACGGTCGGCTTCAAGCTTGTTGGGGTCGGCGCCGAGCCGGATCAGGGCGCGGGCGGCGTCGTACTTCCTCAGATAGACCGCGACGTGCAGCGGCGTGCGTTGGCGGCCGTCGGTCGCTTCCTTGTCTTCATTTGAAGCGACGCGCTTTTCGATCTCGGCGACGTCACCGCGGGCGGCGGCGGCGTGCAGGCCGCCATAGGCACGCCATTCGGTCTCGGTTGGAGCGATCTGGGCGGATGCGGGCTGCGTGATCGCGAGCACGAGGAGCAGGGCGGCGAGCGCATGCATGGGCAGAGGCTCCCGGCGCTATCGCGCGGCAATCCGTGCGCGGATCGCGGCCAATTCCGCTTCGTCCCAGATTCCGATCAGAACGCCGTTTTTGACCTGAAGCTGGTTCTCCGCATAGGCCGCGATCTTCGCATTCGGCGTGGTGATGTGCATCTTCGGATGCAGCGCCCAGTCGAACAGTGCCGCTTGCAGCCGTGCGATCACCTGGGCGCAGGCGGGATCCTCGCCGCGATCGGCGAATTCCAGGGGATCGCTATCGAGATCGTAGAGCATCGGGCGGAAGCCTGAGGCCTGAACATATTTCCAGCGGCCGTCGAACACCATGAACAGGCGGCATTGCTCGATCGGCTGGTTCAGCTTCAAGCGGACGTCCTGCATGCAATAATCGTATTCGGAGAACACCACTTTGCGCCAATCGGCAGGTATTGCGCCATGCAGCAGCGGCATCAGGGAACGGCCTTCGAGAATATGATCCGGCGCCTTGCCGCCGAAATATTCGATGAAGGTCGGCGCCAGATCGATCGCCTCGACCAGTGCATCGCTGACGGTGCCGCGGGTCGCGTCGGCCTCGCGCGACGGATCGATCACGATCAGCGGAATTTTCGCGGATTGATCGTGGAACAGATCCTTCTCTCCCATCCAGTGATCGCCGAGATAGTCGCCGTGATCGGACGTAAAGACGATCATCGTGGTGTCGAGCAGGCCGCGCGATTCGAGGAATTGCATCAAGACGCCCATCTGGTCGTCGATCTGCTTGATCAGGCCCATATAGGTCGGGATGACTTTCTCCCGCGCCTCGTCGCGCGCCATGTTGCGGGAGTAGCGCATGTCCATGTAGGCGGCGAACACCGGATGAGCTTCCTGGCGTTCTTTCTCCGAGCGCACCGCGGGCATGATGTCGGCTGCGCCAAACATGCTGGCGTAGGGTTCAGGCGCGATGTAAGGCCAATGCGGCTTGATGTAGGACAGATGCAGGCACCACGGCCGCGCGTCCGCTTCGGCCTCCGTGATGAAATCCATCGCGCGGCGCGTCATGTAAGGCGTCTCGGAATGCTCTTCCGGCACGCGGGCGGCCTTGTCGGCGTGCACCAGCAGCCAGCCGTTCTGCAGTGAGCCGTCGTCGGCGGCACCTGAATTGGCCCAATGCTCCCAGGGATTGGGTGCCTCGTATCCCTGCTCACGCAGATAGCTGTCATAGCGCGGGCGGGGGCGGTTATCGGGATGCAGGCCGTCGTCGCGCTCATAGGGCTCGAAGCCGCATTCCGACACGTGCACGCCGATGATGGAATCCGGCGCGATCCCGAGCGCCTTCAGGCCTTCGGTATCGGGTGCCATGTGGGTCTTGCCGACCAGCACGTTGCGGACGCCGATCTTGTTCAGGTGATCGCCGAGCGTGGGTTCGCCGACCCGCAGCGGCCAACCGTTCCAGTGCGAGCCGTGCGAGCGCATGTAGCGGCCGGTGTAGAACGACATCCGCGACGGGCCGCAGATCGGCGACTGCACATAGGCCTTGGAAAAACGCACGCCGCGTTTGGCCATCGCGTCGATGT
>JACDAG010000298.1 GCA_013695565.1 Bradyrhizobium sp. | reverse complement strand
GCATCGGGCTTTTACTCGGCGATGTCGACGCCGATGGTTTCGTGACCAGAACCGATTTCAGTCAGGTGAAGATGGACCAGGGGCAAACGACCGACGCGACAACTTCCGCGAAGATGTAAACGCGAATGGCTTGATCGACAGAACAGATGCCAATCTAGTGAGGCGTGGCATCGGCACATCCCTCCCGTAGAGCTGGTTCCAAAAACCGAAACCCTCACCCTAACCCTCTCCCAAACGGGAGAGGAAACGAGATTGCAGCCAGCCGAACTACCCCAGTCGCTGTTATTCTTTATCCTTCTCCCCGGGGGATGGGGTTAGAGTCATCTCATAAATGTGCCGCGAAGCGTGTCATCCCGAGCGCAGCGAGGGACCTCACGGGCCATCTCGGGGTTGTCCGGGAGTTTCTTCGCTGCGCTCAGAATGACAATTTTATTTATTAGATGGCTTCTAGGATGAGGGCGATCCCGGGCAACCGCCTTTGACGCTTTTGTTTTGAAGCTGCTTCCAGGGGTAACGCGACGCCTCCCGCCTAACGAATATGGGCGAGACTTGGGTGGAATGTTACCCGCTGTTCGTCGATCACGCCGCCCCGCTCAAGGAAGTATAGACGCACGCTTTCAGGATAGAAGCGGCCATCACTTTCTCGATTGAAGCCCAGCTGAATCCGGCCGCCGGGTTTGAGCCGCGTTTCAAGATCGTCGAGGAAAAACGACCACTCCGCCGGCTCCCAGAGCGCCGGGCTTTTGTGGCCATTGAAGCAGATCATAAATGCCGTGATGAGATCGAACTTGTGGTCGAAAGAGGGCAACGGCTCATAAGCCTTTACCCGCCAGATGACCCGCGGTATCCCGAGCACTCGAGTCATCTCCCCATACATCGGCAACTCATCGATATCGAGGCCGAGCGGGTCATGACCGAGCCATTTGCAAATGAAAAGAAAGTAACCGGCG
Organism: Bradyrhizobium sp.; assembly: GCA_013695565.1. Lineage (GTDB taxonomy): Bacteria > Pseudomonadota > Alphaproteobacteria > Rhizobiales > Xanthobacteraceae > Bradyrhizobium. The sequence continues at coordinate 2,158 of JACDAG010000298.1, read as the reverse complement.
CCCGAACCGATATCGAGAATATGTTTCCGCCGGCCCCAGTCAAGGTCCAGCTCGTGGACCCGTTGTAGATTGGTGCGAATCCATCTTTTCAGATCGAGGTATTTCGGCCAGGCATCCCCTGGATCCGCCACCGCATGCCGATCATAAATTGCCTGAAACTTTTCCCGATCGATTGCCTGAAAGATCGCCTCGTCGAGAGCAAAGACGAAGCGGCGGCTAAGGAGGACTACTCCTATGTGTTGTCGCGCACTCCGCAGAACGAGCGGATTCATCAGTTTTTTGAGTTTGTGCGAGAGGCGCATGGAAGTAGAGAGGGGTCAGAAGGGAGCTAGATAAGCAACCAACAGCAAAATAAGTCCTATCGCCAGAGCGATCAGACCGGCATAGACAAGACGATCCTGCAAACGCGCGCGCCGCGAAGCATCCGCATAGGGAATGCGGGTGAACGAAACCATCGTATAAAGCGGGAGGTAAATGCCTGGAAGCAAGCCTTCGAGGGTGTGATCAAGCTTCTTCTTCGCCCGGAAAGCGCGCGAAGCAGTTTTGTCGCGCATCTCGATGAAGTTATGCAGGGCGAGGTCGGCAAGGGCATCGGCGTTCTGCTTGCGGCGGTCGAAATACTCGGCAAATGCCCGCTTACGCTCGTTAGGGAACTGGGCCAGGCATTCGTCGAAGACAACGCAATCTTCAAAGGCGGCATTCATGCCCTGCCCGTAAAACGGCACCACCGCGTGGGAGGCGTCGCCAAGGAGCGCAACCTTGTCTTCGTAATACCACGGCGCGCAGCGAATCGTGACGAGTGAGCCTGTTGGATTCGCCTTGAAGTCATCGAGCAGCGCTGGCATGAGCGGAACGGCATCGGGAAATTCCTCGCCGAAAAAGCGCCGCACTTCGTCGTCGGTCTGCGTCGTCGCGAAACTGCGCGGGCCGTCAAACTCCCAGAAGAGCGTGCAGGTAAAAGAGCCGTCCGGATTGGGCAAGGCAATCATCATGAAACTTCGGCGCGGCCAGATATGGAGCGCGTTCTTTTCCATCTGCCACAACCCTTGCGCCGAGGGCTGAATAGTTAGCTCCTTGTAACCATGAGGCAGATAACTCTGGCTATACTCAAACCGGCTCAGCCGTTGCATCGCGCCGCGCACGGCCGAGAAGGCGCCATCGACTCCTATGATGGCGTCAGCCCGCGCTCTGCTCGCAAGGTTCGTCTCGGTCTGCACGAAATGCGCGGCGGGCGTGTCGAGCTCGACCTCGGTGCAGCGCTGCTTAAACATTACCCGGACGTTCGGATAACGCTGCGCGCCTTCGATGACTATCGTATTCAACACGTCGCGTCCGATGGAGTTGATGCACTTGTTCGGATCGCGGTCGTAGGGCGAAAAGTGCAAGGCGCCGGTCTTGTCGTGAATCATTCGACCGCGCATCGGAATGGCGTGCCGCAAAACTTCGTCGGCGAGATCGAGCTGCCGCAGCGCATGAATCCCGCGGGTCGAGAGTGCAAGATTGATCGAGCGCCCGCCGACCGTATTACCGGCCCGCGGGTCGGACCGGCGCTCGAAAAGATCAATCTCATAACCGCGGCGGCCGAGGAAACCAGCGAGCAATCCCCCGGCGAGACCACTACCGATGAGGGTAAGCTTGGAGCCCATGCAGCTATACCGTGGCCGGTTCCGACAATTTGCCAAGCACTGACAGTTGCGGCATCCTCATCCCTGAGCGGCCTCCGCGCCGATGGCACTGCGACTGCTGATTAAACAGCCCGCCGTTATGGATTCTCAAGCGCAACCAGAAGGCCCAGAGCAGGGGAAAACTTTCGAGCTCAAAGCGATCCTCGTAGTCGATGACGACCAGCAGCTCGCCTCGGCTTTGCAATGGATTTTGGCCGATGAGAATTACCTCGTGGATGTCGCCTATGACGGCGAGGAAGCGGTCCTGAAGGTCAAGGCGCACGATTACGACGCCGTGATCTGCGACCTGAAAATGCCCAATCTCCGAGGCGACGCATTCTATCTCCAGGCGAAGGAAATGCGGCCCTCCCTGGCTGACCGCTTTATCTTCATCACGGGTTATGCCACGGATCCCGCGATCAGACACTTCCTCATCGAACAGGAGGTCAAGTTCCTTGTAAAGCCTTTCCCCATCCCAGGTTTGATCAACTGCT
>JACDAG010000282.1 GCA_013695565.1 Bradyrhizobium sp. | reverse complement strand
GACCGCTCCTGCGCGCGCCGCCGTAAAGATAGCGCGGGTCGGGGCGGAGAAACGGGCTTCAAGTCGAACAAAGAAACCAACCCGAGGGGCTAACCAGCCGCAAATATCCATGCCATGCCCAAACCGGCGGAACCGTCCACGCCTTCCGGCTCCTCCGAAAACTCAACAACGAAGGCGACAGATCACGCGCTACAAAAATACGACAACTTCACCCGCTACTGACAGACGATACTTGGCGACGATACTTGGCGACGCTCCTCCAAGATTTACTCATGTGGGCTTCGGATCATCGTCATCCAAATTTTCCCAAGGCAGGCCTCCAGCGGCGTCTCCAAACCGACGAGGTCACGCCCTTCCACGATGACATCAAAGTCTACCCGTGCACGGGCTCCAGCGATCCGGTGAGCGAGGCGCGCTGGGACAGCTCGATCCAGTTGCCGTCGGGATCGCGCACCATCGAGATCCGCGCGGTCGTTCCCAACGTCACCGGCGCGCGGGCCTCGCGCCCGCCATGGGCCAGCACATGCGCGTGCTCGCGATCAACCTCGAACACCTGGAACGTGATGTAGCGCCAGCCCTTGCCTTCAAAGGCGGCGTCATGCGGCGCATCGGTGGCGGGCTCGACGATCAGCACCGTATCGCCAGCAAGGAATGTCAGCGCGCCATCGGCCGCGGCCGGTCCTGACGGCAGCCCCAGCGCTTCGGTGTAGAAACGGCGATGCGCTTCGACGTCGCGCACGCCGAGGCGAATGCCGATGCGCTCGATGCCGTACATGCCCTTCGCCACCAGCACGACGCGATTGCCTTCGGGGTCGGCCATCGGCTGTGGCGCGACAAGGCCATCGCGCGCGATCAGCAACTCGAGATAGCCCGACTGCGGATTGTCCGGCAGCGTTTCATAGACCTGATTGATCTTCAGGATCGAGCCGCAGAGATCATGGCGGTGTTGCTTGTAGCCGCGGCGGATCGGCTGCGTGTAATCGAACGGCAGGCCGATCTCGTTTTGCCAGATTCATCGGGCGCGGACGCGGTTCATGGTGATCCCTGCGGTAAGGGGCAAGTGCCCGAGAAATTCCGGATAACGGTATGTCAGCCAAACCTGCGCGACAACCATGCGCTGGCAGCGGGCTCGAAGGATTGCCTTGCCCAGTCTCACCCCGTAGTTTGGCGCCGAGCAATTTCCAAGAACAATAAATCCGGAGAGAAATCCCATGGCGCGCCTCAAATTCGGAGCCTTCCTAGCCCCACACCATCCGATCGGCGAGAATCCGCTGCTGCAATTCCGCCGCGACCTTGATTTCGTCGAACAGATCGACACGCTCGGCTTCGACGAGTTCTGGTGCGGCGAGCATCATTCCTCGGGCTGGGAAATGATCGCTTCGCCGGAAATGTTCCTGGCGGCTGCCGGCGAACGCACCAAGCGTATCAAGCTCGGCACCGGCGTGGTGTCGCTGCCCTATCACCATCCCTACAACGTCGCGCAGCGCATGGTGCAACTCGACTGGATGACCGGCGGCCGCGCCATCTTCGGCTCAGGTCCCGGCGCGCTCGCCTCCGACGCCCATACGCTCGGCATCGATCCGATGACGCAGCGAGACCGTCAGGACGAAGCGATCGCGATCATCCGCCGCCTGTTCAAAGGCGAGCGTGTCACTGCCAAGAGCGACTGGTTCACGATGAACGACGCCGCGCTGCAATTGCTGCCGCTGCAGGAAGATATGCCGTTCGTGGTGGCGTCGCAGATTTCGCCGTCGGGCATGACGCTGGCCGGCAAATACGGCATCGGCATCATCTCGCTGGGCTCGATGTCGACGCAGGGCCTGATGGCATTGCCGACGCAATGGGGCTTTGCCGAGGATGCCGCCAAGAAGGCCGGCACCACCGTCAGCCGCGCCGACTGGCGTGTGCTGCTCTCCTGGCACATCGCCGAAACCCGCGAACAGGCCCATCGCGAGGCGGGCCAGGGCCTGATGAAGTGGCACAACGAATATAACGTCGGCACGCTGCAGCGGCCGGGCCTCGAACCTTTCAAGTCGCCCGAGGACGCGCTCGAGAAGACCGCGGGCGGCGAGGCTGCCGCCTCCACCATCGGCACGCCCGACGACCTGATCAAGACCATCAAGAATCTGATCGCGGTTTCCGGCGGCGTCGGCACCATCGTCGGCTTCGTGCACGACTGGGCCAATCCGGAAAACACCCGCCGCAGCTGGGACATGGTGGCGCGCTACGTGATCCCGGAGATCAACGGCTATGTCAAAGGACTGCGCGAGTCGCAGAAATTCCTGGTCGAGAACCGCGCGGTGTTCGAACGTGCGGGCCAGGCTGTGATGGCCAAGATCATGGAAAACGAAAAGGCCGCCGCGGCCCTCGCGGTCACCGGCCCCGGGCGGGTCGCGATCCCCACCATCAATGCGCCGGACCTGCAGAAGGAAGCCGCCAAGCGCAAGGCGTAGTTCGCCGCGCGCTATTCTCGCCGTTATTGCGAGGAGCGAAGCGACGAAGAAATCCAGAGCTGCGCCTTCGACTCTGGATTGCTTCGCTCCGCTCGCAGTGACGGAGTCAACAGTCTTGCTGATTGCCGGCGCCGAGACGCCTACTTCGCGTAATAGCTCTGCACGGTTTCCCACGCCACGGTTTGCAGGAATGTCGCGGTCGGCGCGTCGATCCCGGCGGTGTAGGGGTTGCCGACCGGCGAGCGCCCGGTCAACGAGGCAAAGACGACGCAGGTTGCGAGATACGTTCCGGCAAGCGACGGATGGCGCTTGTCCGGCACATAGAGGTTGAGTTCGGGCTGCTTGCTGATGGCATGCGCGAAGGCGAGGCCGGCCGGGATCACCAGCGCGTTGTTCTCGTTGCCGGCAATCGTATAGGCCTCGGCCAATTGCGCCGTCATCTCCGGCTTGTCGGCGTAGGCCCACGACATGAAGAACGCGGGCTTGGCGCCCTTGGCGCGCACGGTCGCGCTGTTCTTCTTCGCATAATCGGTGAACACGGTCTTGAGCGTGGGATGGATCGGGCACTGGCTGCAATCCATCATGATGGCGACGTCGAACAACTTGTCCAGCTTGTTGAAGACGACGTTGTTGTTCTCGTCGAAGGAATAATTGCCGATCGCTTTGGGCCGGAAGTAGCTCTCGACATCATGCCAGTCGAAACCGGAGCCGCCGATCGTCACCATGGTGTTGCGGTAAGCGTTCTTGTTTTCGGGGTCGGCGGCCTTTTCCATCAGCGACAGATGACCCGGCAGGCCGTTGTTGTAATAGAAGAAGCTGTTGCCAATGAAGATTCCGGTCTTGGGGAAATCCGGACCGAAGCTGGTGACGGCCGGCTTGGTCTGCGCCTGTGCGGGGCCGGCGACCATGACGCCTATCGCTGCCAACGTGACGGCAATCACACCCAAGATTCTCGACATCGCAGTCCTCCCCGATCGCATCAATTTTGCCGCACTTTAGCACGACGTTGCGGCGTTGTGGCACCAATTG
>JACDAG010000191.1 GCA_013695565.1 Bradyrhizobium sp. | reverse complement strand
GTACGGGGGCAATACCGCGCCGGCATGGTCGGCGACACCGAGATCGAGGACTATCGCAGGACGGCCGACGTCAAGCCTGCCAGCACCACGGAAACCTATGCCGCGCTGAAGCTGACCATCGACAATTGGCGCTGGGCCGGCGTGCCCTTTTATCTGCGCACCGGCAAGGCGCTCGGTGTCAAACGCACCGAGATCGCGATCAAGTTCAAGCAGGCGCCGTTCGCGATGTTCCGCGACACGCCCGTGGACCGGTTGTCGCAGAATTACCTCATCATCTCGACCGAGCCGACCGAAGGCATCGCGCTGCAGTTCAACACCAAGGTGCCGGGCCCAACCATCAATATCGACGGCGTCGAGATGAAGTTCCGCTACAAGGATTACTTCAAGGCCGAGCCGTCGACCGGCTATGAGACGCTGATCTATGACTGCATGATCGGCGACAACATCCTGTATCAGCGCGCCGACAGCGTCGAGGCCGGCTGGCGGGCGGTGCAGCCCTTTCTCGACGCCTGGAAGAACGCCGGCGGCAAGGGGCTGAAAGTCTATGAACCCGGCAGCGAAGGCCCCGAAGAGGCCAACGATTTACTGGAACGTGACGGCCGAAGCTGGCGGAAGCTCAGTTAGCGATGGCCGCGCAAGACCATCGCCATGTGATATCCGTTGCCGATCCGGCTGCGATGGCGGAGGCCGCCGCTGAACGCGTCATCGCGCGGATATCGGAAAATCCCGGCCGTGTGGCGATCTGCCTGACCGGAGGATCGAGTCCGAGAGCGCTTTATCAGTTGCTTGCCACCGACCCCCATCGAAACAAAATTCCGTGGCAGCGCGTGCACTGGTTCATTGGCGACGAACGCTTCGTGCCGGTGGACGACCCGCTCAACAACATGGCCGCGGCGCGGGCGATTTTTCTCGACCAATGCGCACCGGCGGCCAACATCCATCCGATCCCGACGAGTACCGCCGATCCCACCGATCCCGATCGCGGCGCCGCACTCTATGAGCAGGAGTTGAAGTCCTTCTATGGCGCGGATGAACTGGACCCTGCCCGGCCGCTGTTCGATCTGGTGCTGATGGGTGTCGGCCCCGACGGCCATACCGCATCGCTGTTTCCCGGCTACCCCACCCTCGACGAGACGACCCGCTGGGTCGTTGGCGTCCCCAAGGCGAATGTCGAGCCTTTCGTGCCCCGGGTCACGCTCACGCTGCCGACACTCGCCTCCTGCCGCGAAATGCTGTTCGAGGTTGCAGGCGCCGACAAGCGCGCGATCTTGACGCTGACGTTCGCAGGCGAGAACCTGCCGGCCAACCGCGCGCGATCCAGCGGCGAGACGGTCTGGCTGGTGGATCAGGCGGCTTTGCCGGAGAATTTTCGTGGCTGATGGGACGAGCCCTTGCGCGCTGGTGGTGATGGGCGTCTCCGGCTCGGGCAAGAGCACCATCGCCGAGCGACTGGCCGCACGGCTGGACTGGCGCTTTGCAGACGGCGACAGATTTCACCCACCCGCCAACGTCGCCAAAATGAGCGCAGGCCAGCCCCTGACCGACGAAGACCGCTGGCCCTGGCTGCAGGCGATTGCCGACGAGATCGATCGTCTTTCGGCGACCGGACAACGGGCCGTCGTCGCTTGCTCGGCCTTGAAGCGCACCTATCGCGATATCCTTGTGCACGGCCGCGATGACATCCGCATCGTCTTCCTCAACGGGGCGCAGGACCTGATCGCGGACCGGCTCGCTGCCCGCAAGGGGCATTTCATGCCGCCGGGGCTGCTCGCCAGCCAATTCAAGACCCTGGAACCGCCGCAACCAGGCGAACGACCGATCACGGTATCGATCGACGCACCGGTCGAGACAATCGTCGACGACATCATCCGTCAACTGCCCTCATGAGCCGCATTGCGCTTGTCGTTTCCGACGTCGATGGCACGCTGGTGACCAAGAACAAGCTCCTCACCGATGACGCCAAGAGCGCTGTGCGCGCACTGCGCGAGGCCGGTATCGGCTTTACCATCGTCTCCAGCCGCCCGACGGTCGGCATGGGTTTTCTGATCGAGCCGCTTGCGCTGACGCTGCCGATCGGCTCCTTCAACGGAAGCTCGATCGTCGATGCGCAGCTCAAGCCGATCGAACAGCATCTGATCGCGCCCGCGGTGGCGCAGCGCAGCCTCGATGTGCTCACTGAATTCGGCGTCGACATCTGGTTGTTCAGCAACGAGCGCTGGTACACGCGCAATCCCGACGGCGAATACGTTCCGGGCGAGAAACGGGCGATCAATGCCGATCCGACCATCATCGCGAATTTCACGCCGCATCTGTCCGAAGCCTGCAAGATCGTCGGCGCCAGCTCCGACGCGACGCTGCTGGCACGTTGCGAAGCGGCGATGAAGCAGGCGGTGGGGGCAGAGGCCACCGCGGTCCGCTCGCAGAGCTATTACCTCGACGTCACACCGGCCGGCCACGACAAGGGCACCTTCGTCGAGAACATCGCCAGGCGGCTCGGCATTGCAACGGACGCCGTCGCCACCATCGGCGACATGCAGAACGATCTGCCGATGTTTGCCAAAAGCGGCCTCTCGTTCGCGATGGGTAACGCGACCGACGACGTCAAGTCCCATGCGACCCACGTCACAGATACCAACGAGCGCGACGGCTTTGCCCGCGCCATGGAGATGGTGCTGAAGCTCGGTTAACCGCACCTCGCATCTGACTACGTGCAGCGCGATATCAAGCGCGTCTCAAGGATAAATCCAGAAGTCGTCAAAGCTTTCGGTCGGCATATCCGCTTTGGTGCATCCGTCGCCCTCGTTTTTCGGGTTGCCGATCCCACCATTTCCCGACCTCCATCGGGTGTGAATCGGCAAGCGCGAGCCGGTATTCATCCAGCGGTGCGGCAGGCCCCCCAGCCCAGCCTGCAGCCGCATGGGTCGGTGCCGGCTCGCGTGACTTCAGCTGGACGGCCTCCCATTACTTCGAGCGCTGCATCGCCGGCTTCTCGGTCGGCATCTTCGCTGCACTGAGGTTATGGGCGGTATTGATCAGCGCGATATGCGTCAGCGCCTGCGGGAAATTGCCGGTCTGGCGGCCGGCGCCGGTATCGAACTCCTCGGCCAGCAAACCGAGATCGTTGGCGACCCCAACTACGCGGTCGAACAACGCCCGCGCCTTGTCGAACTCTCCCGTCAGCACGTAGGCATCCGCGAGCCAGAGGCTGCAGGCCAGGAACGCGCCCTCGGCCGGCTGCTGTTCAACCTCGCGCGGGTCGTGCCGCAGCACGAAGCCATCCCGCACAAGGTACTTTTCGATTGCCTGCAGCGTTCCCTGCACGCGAGGGTCCGACGGTTCGAGGAATCCCACCGATGGCAGCAACAGGATGCTGGCATCCAACATTTTCGAACCGTAGGACTCAACGAACGAATTCAGCTCGCGATCAAAACCCTTTTCGCAGACGTCGCGATGGATGGTGTCGCGCAATGTCCGCCACTTTGCCAGCGGCGCCTTGAAGCCGAATTTCTCAGCGCTCTTGATGCCGCGGTCAAAGGCGACCCAGGTCATTACCTTGGACGAGACGTAGTGCTTGCCGTCGCCGCGGCGCTCCCAGATGCCGTGATCCGGCCGGTCCCATTGTTCGGCGAGATGCTCAAGTACCGTGCATTCCAGCGCCCAGCTTCCTTCATCGAGCTCGATCTTGGCCATTCGCCACTGATGGAAGGCGTCGATCAGTTCGCCATAGACGTCGAGCTGCAGTTGGGCATGTGCGGCGTTGCCGACCCGAACCGGCTGGGCGCCTTCGTAGCCGGGCAACCATCCGGCCTCCCATTCCAGCAGGCGACGTTGGCCCATGATGCCGTACATGATCTGCATGTTGGCGGGCGACCCCGCTACCGTACGCAACAGCCAATTGTGCCAGGCGAGGGCCTCTTCGGTATAACCCGAGTTCATCAATGCCAGCAGCGTGAAGGTGGCATCGCGCAGCCAGCAAAATCGATAATCCCAGTTGCGGGCGCCGCCGAGTTTTTCCGGCAGCGAGGTGGTGGGTGCTGCCACGATGCCACCGGTCGGCGCATAGGTCAGCGCTTTCAGCGTGATCAGCGAGCGCATCACCAGCTCCCGCTGTTCGCCTTCATACGTGCAGCGAGCACTCCATTCGTTCCAAAATGTTTCGGTTTCCTGCAGCGCCAATAAAGGATCGATCGGGGCGGGCACCGGCAGATGCGATGGCCCGTAGGTGAGGACGAAGGGCACCGTCTCGCCTTCGCCCACCCAAAAATCGGCCACCGTGGTCAGGTCCTCGCCGCGGGTCTCGACCGGCGTTCGGAGCACGGTCATGTCAGGACCGCAAATCGCGAGCAGGCCGTCACCATCGGCGTTCTTCTTCACCCAGGGGACATCCGCGCCAAAACCGAACCGGATCACCAATTGCATCCGCAATTTCACCCGGCCGCTGACAC
>JACDAG010000177.1 GCA_013695565.1 Bradyrhizobium sp. | reverse complement strand
TCGCTGGTGTAACCCGCGATCACGTCGACTTCGCCGGAGGCGACCGCGGCATACATGAAGTCGGGCTGCATCTGGCGCTGCCCACGGAATGAAAGCCCGTAGGCCTTTTTCAGCGCGGCCCATTCCGGGCGCGAAAAGAATTCATAATCCGCCGCGATCGACAGGCTGGCCGCGCGCGGCGCCAGATCGGCGATGGTGCGGATGCCGAGTTGTTCGGCGCGCTTGCGCGGCATCACCAGTGCATAGGCATTCTCAAAACCGAGCTCACCCAGCAGCGTGATGTTCTGTTTGGCCAGCATGGTCCTCAACTCGGCCAGCACCTCCTGGCGTGGCCTGATATCGCTGCGCTGGAACTGGTTGGCCCACAGCGTGCCGGAATAGTCGACATAGAAGTCGATATCGTTCGACGCCAGCGCCTCGAAGATCACGTTGGAGCCGAGGCCTTCGCGCGAACTGGCGGAGAGGCCCGCGGCCCTCAGCCGCTGTGCCATCAGCGCCGACAGCACATATTGTTCGGTAAAGGTCTTGGCGCCGATGACGTAGCTGGTCTGCGTGCGCGTCATCGTGGGCACCAGGGTCGCGGCGACCAACGCGGCGATCCCGATGCCGCCGAGCGTGGCGCGCGCGCGGCTGCGGTTGCGCAATCCGTTTTCGATCAGCGCCAGCAATTGATCGACCGCGAGCGCCAGCACCGCGGCGGAAAGACAGCCGAACAGCACGAACACCCAGTTCTGGGTCTGCAATCCCGCAAAGATGTAGTTGCCGAGGCTGGTCTGGCCGATCGGCGTCGACAGCGTCGCGGTGCCGATCACCCACACCGCCGCGGTGCGGATGCCCGCCATCATGACCGGCAGCGCCAGCGGCAGTTCGACCGTGAACAGCGACTGCCGCTGAGTCATGCCGACGCCCTGGGCGGCTTCGAGGATCGCGGCATCGACGCCCTGCAAGCCGGTGATGGTGTTGCGCAGCACCGGCAGCATCGAATAGAGCGCCAGCGCCAGCACGGCGGGAAGGAAGCCGAAGGCGGAAAAGCCAAACCCGAACCACGACAGCGACAATGCCGCAAGCGCCAGCAGCAACGGATAGAACAGCGCGAGCAGCGCCAGTCCCGGTACGGTCTGTACGATGCTGGCAAGCCCGAGCAGGGCACCGCGCATGACGGGGCGATGCCGTGCGATGATCGCTAGGGGCAGGCTGACGGCGAGCCCCAACGCCAGCGCGGTAACGCTGACGCGGACATGATTGCCGAGATAATCCGGCAGATGCGCCAGCGCCTCGCTCCAGCGTGGGTCAGCGAACAAGCTCATGCCGCGCCATCCCGCGGCAGCAACGCGCCGAGCCGTTCCGCCTGCCGTCGCGGCGTGCGCAGCAACTCGCCGACGTAAGCGTCGCCGCTGTGTGACAGATCGGATGGCGTGCCTTGTGCCAGCAGCTTTCCGCCGCCCATCACCGCGACGCGGTCGGCCAGCAGAATCGCCTCGGTCATGTCATGGGTGATCATGACGGTGGTCAGTCCGAGCCTGCGGTGCAATTCGCGAAAATCGTCGCCGAGCGCGTCGCGGGTGAGGGGATCGAGCGCACCGAACGGCTCGTCCATCAGCACGATGCGCGGTTTTGCCGCCAGCGCGCGCGCCACGCCGACGCGCTGGCGCTGGCCGCCGGAGAGTTCATGCGGCAGCCGGTCGCGATATTGCGCGCGGTCGAGCCGCACGAGGTCGAGCAGTTCGTCGACGCGCGCGGTGACCTCGTCTGCAGGCCAGCCGAGCAGCTTTGGCGTGATGCCGATATTGCCGGCGACGGAAAGATGCGGAAACAGCCCGCCGCTTTGGAACACATAGCCGATCCGCCGGCGCAACCCGATCGGATCGACGTGGCGCACGTCCTCGCCTTCGACCGTGATGGTGCCGCTGTCGGCCTCGATCAGCCGGTTCGCCAGCCGCAGCAGCGTGGTCTTGCCCGAGCCGGAGCCGCCGACGATGGCCAAAAACTCGCCCTCGGCGACCTCGAGCGAGACGTCGTCCACCGCCACCACGCGCTGAGCACCCCGGCCACCGTCGAAGGTCTTTGCGACATGCGCATAGGAGATCAGGGACGTGGCGGGCATTCGGCGTGGATTCTCCCGAGAGAAACAGTGATAACCGAAAAATCGGCCAGTCGTGAGCTCGGCGCCAACCTTTTTATGCCGCCGGCAAGCGGTAACGCCGTTCGCCTCATTGGCCCGGGCAAGCAATTTGGCTGGCGCGGTCAGTCCTTCGGGATCATCGCCGAGGCCATAAACGCTGCGACCGCAGCGGAATATTCCGCCAACCCCTCATGACTAAAATGCATATCGTTAGCGCTCCAATAGAATCGCTTGGGATGCGATCCGGACCGCTGCTTCAATGTCCCGGTGGCATCGAAGAAGAGAAAGTTGTTGGCGACGCAAATCCCTTGCACCGAAGAGCTGACGAGATTGTTCCACAGGCGGCCCTTGGTGTCGGGTTTCAAGTGCTGGAGGTGCGGGTGAGAGATGAACAGCACCCGGCTCCCGTCCTTGGTGTAATCCTTCAGTACCTCTGCCAGCTCCTGCAGATTGTTCCTGAAACTCAGAAGCGGTTCGGCATATTTCCGTTCGAGATCGGTGCCCTGGTCCTGCGAATAGGAAAACAGGGTGAAGTCCGATCGGTTCTTCTCAATCACCGCCGGCATGTGCACAAGGGAGTGCCAAAGCTTTGCTCCAAGCCGCATCAGATACAATGGATGCTTGCGAGCCTCCATGAGGCCAATACTGCATTCGCGTCCAATGGGTGAAGCCTTGACGCCGACATTTTGTCCGTGTTCGTTGCGGACAATCAGCCCGCGATATCGAGCGAAGTCGTCGTACAGATCGGTCTCGTCCACGTCGACCACGATATAGTCGGGACGCAAAACCGGTAGCAGCTTCTTTGCCTGAGGCACGAAGATGGCCGGGGAATATGAGGTGTATCCGGCATTATAGGTTTTTAAGCAGGTGCCGCGCTCTGTCTTGAAGTATTTTGCGACGTGATACGGCAGTGTGTTCTTGTCGTCGTAGCCTTCCATAAATGAATCGCCGAGGAACAGAACCGAAATTGGATTTCCGCACTCGGCCTGCTGTGCCGTATTGTCGGTGATCCTGATACCGTTCGCGTCAAAGGATCTCTTGTAGCTGAAGCCGGTCAGGTCGCCGTAGATGCACAAATTCTGGTCTCGCGGTGTCGGCTGATGGTTCAAGACGTCGGATTGCCAGTCCAAATTGACGCTCGCCATTTCGAGGTCGTACAGCGGACCGAAATACTGCTGTAGCCGAAACCCAATCTCAAAGATCGCGACCCACGTGATGACCAGCAGTACCGCCTGGCCGAGGAGGCGAAGCCCTCGCTTCATCGAACATCTCCGACGTTGATTCCGTAATACTAAATGGATACTCAGTTGCGTCGCAATGGTCTCTGTCGATTGGCAAGCCCCTGTCCGCGACGTGGACCACCAAAGCAGAACGGTCGAACTGGCAGGAGAGGCGATGACCGGGGCGGCGGTGACCTGGCCTCGGGGAATAGCAATAAGCACGCCCCGCGCCCGCGTTGAACTTGTCCTTCGTAACCGCTAAGGCATCCTCCAAACCTTGGGAGGCGATGTGGTGGATACGGCTCAGCCGACGGCGGTGGCGCTCGATGACGCGACGGTGGCATTTCGGCTTGCCGACCAGCGGGTCTATACCGCGGTGGAAAAAGCCCGGCTTTCGGTCGCGCATGGCGAATTCGTCGCCATTGTCGGTCCGACCGGCTGCGGGAAATCGACGCTGCTCAACGTCGCCGCCGGGCTGTTGAAGCCGGCCGCAGGCTCGGTGCGGATCTTCGACCAGCCGCTGACCGGGCTCAACCGGGATGCCGGTTATCTGTTTCAGGCGGATGCGCTGTTTCCCTGGAAAACGGCGATCGACAATGTCGCCATCGGCCTTGAGATCAAGGGCGCGCCGCGGGCGATGGCCCTGGAGCGTGCGCAGGGCTGGCTGACGTCGGTCGGTCTCGGCGCGTTCAGCGGTCGCTATCCGCATATGCTGTCCGGCGGCCAGCGCAAACGTGTTGGGCTGGCGCAGGTGCTGATCCGCGATCCCAAGATATTGCTGATGGACGAGCCGTTCGGGCCGCTCGATGCCCAAACACGCCAGATCATGGGCAATCTGCTGCTGGAACTGTGGAACGCCGACCGCAAGGCGGTGCTGTTCGTCACCCACGATCTCGAAGAGGCGATCGCGCTGGCCGATCGCGTGGTGATTATGTCGGCCGGACCCGGCGCACGCATCATCGGCGACTGGAAGGTCACATTGCCGCGCCCGCGCGACATCTCGGAAGTGCGGATGGAAAAGCAGTTCCACGAACTGCATCGCGAAATCTGGAGCGTGCTGAAGGACGAAGTGATGAAGGGTTATGCGCAGTCTTCGCAAGTGGCGGAGGCCTCCTGATGTCGCGCATGACGCTGCTGTTCTGGCAATTGATGGTTGCCGTGGTCGCCCTCTCGCTGTGGCAATTCTTCGCCACCGTTCCGGTGTTCGGGCGCATGCTGCTGCCGCCATTCTTCTTCTCCAATCCGGTCGATGTGGCAAGCCAGATCTTCAGATGGTTTTACACCGGCGTGATCTGGAAGCACCTGATCATCACGCTGTGGGAGTCGGTGCTGGCGTTTGTGATCGGGTCGGTCGGCGGTGTGCTGGTCGGCTTCTGGTTCGCGCGCCAGCCGCGGGTCGCGGCGATCTTCGATCCCTATGTGAAGATGGTCAACGCGCTGCCACGCGTGGTGCTGGCGCCGATCTTCACGCTGTGGCTCGGGCTTGGCATCTGGTCCAAGGTCGCGCTCGGCGTGACGCTGGTGTTCTTCATCGTGTTCTTCAACGTCTATCAGGGCGTCAAGGAAGTCAGCAACACCGTGCTCGATAACGGCCGCATGCTCGGCATGAACGAGCGGCAATTGACCCGGCACGTGTACTGGCCCTCCGCGCTGTCATGGATGTTTTCATCGCTGCACACCTCGGTCGGTTTCGCCGTGGTCGGCGCCGTCGTCGGCGAATATCTGGGATCGGCGGCCGGCCTCGGCTACCTGATCCAGCAGGCCGAAGGCGTGTTCGACGTCGGCGCGGTTTTCGCCGGCATGTTCGTGCTGTCCGCTTTCGTCATCCTGATCGACATCGGCGTGACGCTGGTCGAGCGGCGGCTATTGGTGTGGCGGCCGACGGCGGTGGGGCGAGACTGACCGGCGCGATAAGGTGTTTGCGCTTTGTTACAATCGTCTCGTTAATTGTTATTCGCTTGCTTCGCGCCAAGGGCGCATCATGAACTTAAGGCCGCGCGATGTGCGGCTTCGACCCGCGCAACGGCCCGAAATCAGATGATTGCCGCACAGGACACAAGCCCGTCCGATGAGACGTCGCTTCGCTATGCCGGCTGGCGGGTGGTGCTCGCCTGTTTTCTCATGGCGCTGTTTCTGTTTGGCTTCGCTCTGTACGGTCATGGCGTCTACCTGGCTGAGCTCCAGCGTCTGAACGGCTGGCCGGCCGCGCTTATTTCCGGCGCCAGCACGCTGTCGCTGCTCTTTGCCAACATTTTTGCGACATTTACCAACGAACTCGTCGCCCGGCTGGGTCCGAGGCGGCTCGTTCTGCTCGGCATGGCGGCGCTGGCATCGTCGATGACGCTGCTCGCCTTCGTAACCGAGCCGTGGCAGCTCTACCTCGCTTTCTTCCTGATGTCTTTCGGCTGGATCGGCATGGGAACGATCGTGATTGCGACGGTCGTGAGCCTCTGGTTCGTGCAACGTCGCGGTCTCGCCATCAGCCTTGCGTTCACCGGCGCCAGTTCCGGCGGAATCGTCGTGACTCCTGCGCTGGTGTATCTCGTCGAACGGTTCGGCTTTGCGGCCGCAATGCTGACAGGTGCGGCGATCATGGTTGCCGTTCTCGTCCCTGTGGTGCTCGCCTGGATTGGCCCGCGATCAGTCGACGCTCCGCTTGATGGTCCGTCGCAGGCCGAGACGGCTTCCGCTCCGAGCGATATTTCGCGCAGCGAACTCATACGCAGCGTGGCGTTCTGGACCATCTCGATACCATTTGCGTTTGCCCTGGTGGCTCAGATTGGCTTCATCGTGCACCAGATCGCGTTGCTTGAATCGAAAATCGGCCTTGGCAGCGCAGGGTTTGCGGTTTCGGTGATGACGTTCATGGCGATAGCCGGACGCCTTGGCCTCGGTTTGGTTGTCGACCGGTTCGATCCGCGGTTCGTCACTGCCGCATCGATCGTCAGTCAGGCGGCGGCACTGCTGGTGATCCTGCATTCCGATGCGGTTCTGATCGTACTGGCTGCCTGTGCGGTCTTCGGTTTTTCGGTGGGCAATCTCATTACCCTGCCGCCGCTCATCATTCACCGTGAGTTCAGCGCCGCAGGATTTGTCGTCGTCATGGGACTTTCGAATGCGATCAGCGGAACGATTGGCTCGCTGGGCCCGGCTTTTATCGGTCTCGTTCGCAGCTGGAGCGGCGGATACGATACGGCCCTTGCGCTCTGCATCGCGCTGCAGCTGATCGCGGCGGTGATCGTGATTCGGCGAGGGCGGCCCGCCGCAGAGGGGCGGGGGTAGTTATTGCTCGTCATTCCGGGGCGCGCAAAGCGCGAACCCGGAATCTCGAGATCCCGGGTTCGCTTCGCGCCCCGGGATGACGGCGCTTCGCGCCGTCAGTTCAGCAGCTTGACGTCATCCGGCG
>JACDAG010000154.1 GCA_013695565.1 Bradyrhizobium sp. | reverse complement strand
GTTCAAGCCGCTCGGCATGACCGACACCGTGTTCGCAATCTCGGGCGACAGGGTTGCCCGCTACGCCAAGCCGTTGCCGACCGATCCCGACACCGGCCGGCCGCAAGCCCGCAGCCCCGAGCTGACGTAGCCGCTCAAATTCGAATGCGGCGGCGGCTGTGCGGCCTCCACGGCCTCGGACTATCTGCGCTTCGCGATGATGCTGATGAACGGCGGCCGCAACGGCGAGGCGCGCCTGCTCGGCCCGCGCACGGTCGCCTACATGCTGTCCGACCAGCTCGGACCGAACATCAGGAATCTCGTCGGCAATGCCGATCCGACCCGCTCCGATTACAGCTTCGGTCTGGGGCTTGCGGTGCGCACGACATCCGGCGTGGTCAAGATGATGGGATCGGTCGGGCAATTCTCGTGGCCCGGCGCCAGCGGCACCGACTGGTGGGTCGATCCGAAGGAAGAACTCGCGGTGGTCTATCTCTCCGCGGCACCAGGCCCGATGCGCTGGCACTACCGGCAGAAGATCAACGCGCTGGTGTATCAGGCAATCATCGAATAGCGCAGCTGCATTGAACTAAAGCATGATGGCTCTGGCTTGATTCGGCGCACACGTCATCCCCGGACGAACGCAATTGCGTTCGCTCGGGAGGTGCGAGCGTAGCGAGCTTCGAAGGATGGGCCACGGGCCGTTCTCATCCTTCGAGGCGCGCAAAAGCGCGCACCTACGGGTGAACGCAATTGCGTTCATCCCGGGGATGACGGATGTCAGTGCGAGTTGGCCGCTTCGACCCAAACGCACCACGCGTAAAAGAAACGCACGCAGGCCTGGAACCAACGCGCCGACCTGCATTCGCGGCGCCGATGAACTCTTGTTCAGAATTCTCTTCAGGTCCCATCGGAACGTTCACGGCAATGCGCTGTTCTATCCTCGCTTTAATTCGAGGAGAGGACGAACAATGAAGAAGTTTGGATATGTGTTGGCAGCGCTTGGCGCGATCATGGTCGCGGCGCCGTCAATTGCGAGCGCTGAAACCGTCGTCATCAAGCGTGGCGGTTATCATGGCCATCACCACGGCTATGGTGCACGCGCCGAATATCGCGGGCATCGCGACCGCGGCTACCATCGCGGGCATCGCGGTCATGGCAACAAGGTCGTGATCATCAAGAAACATCGTTACTGAGGCATAGGCCTTAAAGGAACTAGCACCTCAACGGAAAATGGCTCCTCGCGGAGCCATTTTCTTTTTCTTTGTATTTTCTTTTTCTTTGTTCAGTCAGCGTTGCAGTCCAGAACGGCAGCTCAGCTGTAGATTTCGAACAGGCCTGCGCCGCCCTGGCCACCACCGATACACATGGTGACGACGCCCCACTTGGCCTTGCGGCGACGGCCTTCCTGCAGGATGTGGCCGGTGAGCCGCGCGCCGGTCATGCCGAAGGGATGACCGATCGCGATCGAGCCGCCGTTGACGTTGTACTTCTCGGGATCGATACCGAGCTGGTCGCGGGAATACAGACACTGGCTGGCGAAGGCTTCGTTCAGTTCCCAGATGTCGATGTCGCTGACCTTGAGGCCATGACGCTTCAACAGCTTCGGCACGGCGAATACCGGGCCGATGCCCATTTCGTCCGGCTCGCAACCCGCCGCCGCCCAGGCGACGAAGCGGCCGAGCGGCTGCAGGCCGCGCTTTTCGGCATCCTTGGCTTCCATCAGAACGACTGCCGCCGCGCCATCCGACAACTGGCTGGCATTGCCGGCGGTGACGTATTTGCCGGCGCCCTTGACCGGCTCGAGCTTGGCGAGGCCTTCCATGGTGGTCTCGGGGCGGTTGCACTCGTCCTTGTCGACGACGTAGTCGACGATGCTTTCGGCCTTGGTCGCCTTGTCGACCACCTTCATCCTGGTCTTCATCGGGACGATTTCGTCCTTGAACTTGTTGGCCTGCTGGGCGGCGGCCATGCGGCGCTGCGATTCCAGCGAGTACTCGTCCTGGTATTCGCGGCTGAGCTTGTAGCGCTCGGCGACGATATCGGCGGTGTCGATCATCGCCATGAAGATGTCGGGCGCCGCCTTGAGCAGGTCCGGATCGATCGATTCCTTGGGCGAGCCGCCGCCGGGGATCGAGATGCTTTCAACGCCGCCGGCCACGATGCAATCGGCGCCGTCCGAGCGGATCGAGTTCGCGGCCATCGCGATGGTCTGCAGGCCCGAGGAGCAGAAACGGTTGACCGACACGCCGGCCGTCGACTTTGGCATGCCAGCGAGCAGCGCGGCCTGGCGGCCGATATTCGGCGCGCCATGGGCGCAATTGCCGAGATAGCAGTCCTCGACGTAATCCTTGTCGACGCCGGCGCGCTCGACGGCGTGCTTGATGGCGTGGGCCGCCATCGACATCGGCGGAGTGATGTTGAACCCGCCGCGGCCGGACTTCGCCAGACCGGTCCGCGCATAAGAAACAATAACCGCTTCACGCATTTTCTTGATCTCCCTTTGAAGCAGCCATTATGCCCCGCAATAGATTGCAAGCGTAGAGAAATTTCGCCGGAGACAGCAAAATATCGCCTGTTGCAGTCTCGAATTCCCCGCACGTTCCGCTGTGCGGAAAGAGCTCCGGGTTGCTGCTCCCTGACAG
>JACDAG010000152.1 GCA_013695565.1 Bradyrhizobium sp. | reverse complement strand
GCCGCCCGCGACCAGGATGGTATCGATTGTCCTGGCGGCAACCACCCTTGGCGCAAGCGTTGCGATCGACACGCCGCAAGAAGTGACGATCAGGCCGCCATGCGGAGAAACCACTTTCAGATCATAGAATGCACGGCCCGCGGTGGAGTTTGCAACGCCGAAGACAGAGGAGGGCCCGGCGACATCCAGCAACTGACACTGGTCGAAGGCGAACAGGACGATGGTGTGCTTTTTCTTCATTGGCAGAAAAAAGCATATTGTTGTCATTTCTGCCAGAGGCAATTGAGGGTAATCCGGCGGCGGCATACCGGTAGTGAGGAGTTTTGGACATGAAGGTTACGATCTGCGAATTCCCAGACGAGGCTGCACGAAAGAAAGCGGCGTGGAACGCGCTCGTTGAGCATGTCGCGGCCGAGCAGCCGCATGTCGTGGTCCTGCCCGAAATGCCCTTCTGTGAATGGATATTCGTCGGCGACACGGTCGATCGCGATTTGTGGCGCAACGCCGTGGCTGATCATGACGAAATGATCCACAAATTCAGCAGCCTCGCATGCCAGATGATCATGACCTCCAGGCCGGTCGAACGCGACGGCCGCCGGCTCAACGAAGCCTTTGTGTGGTCGAGGACGGCGGGATACCAGGCCGTGCGCTGCAAATGGTATTTGCCGGATGTGCCGGTTGCGAGAGAGACGCTCTGGTTCGACCAGGGGGATCGGAATTTCTCTGCGATATCCAGTGGACCGTTGCGTGCCGGCTTCCAGCTTTGCAGCGAGATCATGTTCCCTGAGCACGCGCGCGAGATCGGTTTCGCCGACGCGCATCTCATCGCGCATCCCCGGGCCAGCGGCAGCGGCCAGCGCTGGCGGGCAGCCTGCGAGATGTCGGCGGTGATGTCCGGCTGCTACCTTGCCTCCGCGAACCGGCGCTCCCATGACCGCGACTTGTTCACGGGCGGGAGCTGGTTGTTTTCGCCGGATGCTGCCTTGCTAGGCGAGACCACGGCCGCGCAGCCTTTCGTCACCGCCGAAATCGTCATGGCGGTCGCCGAGCGCGCCAAGACGAGTTATCCGCGCGATATGCAGAGAATGTATTGCGGGAAATAGCGCGTTGAATGGCTGATCTCCGTTCGCAACGTCGAGCGATCAAGCTCCCTCGAGGTGTCACCATGCCGCTAAAGACAATTCTCACAACACAGCTCCGCTTGCGCTATCCGATCATCGCCGCGCCGCTTGGTCGCGGGTCGACACCGGCGTTTCTGGGCGCACTGGCACGCGAAGGAGCCTTCGGCTTTGTTGCGCTGGGCCATATCCCTGAGGCTGAACTGCGTCAGACCTTGTCGGCCTACATCGCGTCCGCAGGTGGCGCGGACCGTTTCGGCGTCAACCTCGTGCTGATCAAGGATCAGACACGCCGACTCGAAACGGCGTTGGACGCGGGGTGCCGCGTGGTGTCGCTGCTGAGAGGGGATCCCGTCCCTTATGTGCGACGTGCCAAGGACGCAGGCGCGGCCGTGTTCTGGACTGTTTCCGGTCCGGCCGAAGCCGAACGAGCGGCGGACAACGGCGTGGATTTCATCGTGGCGCAAGGCCGTGAGGCCGGTGGGCACCTGACGGGCGAAGCGCCGCTGATGACGCTGTTGCCGGCGGTGGTCGACGCGGCACGCGGCGTTCCGGTCGTCGCGGCCGGCGGAATTGCCGACGGGCGAGGCCTGGCTGCCGTCCTCGCCCTCGGTGCGTGTGGGGCCTGGATGGGTACGCGCTTTGTCGCCACGGAGGAGAGCGGCAGCCACCCCGGCTACAAGCAGATGATCGTCGCGTCGGGTGTGTCCGATCTGGTCGAGACCTCGCTGTTCGACGGAGGATGGCCGAACTCACTCCATCGCGTGATCGCAAATTCGACGTTCGAACGCTGGAAGGCGGCGGGTTGTCCGCCGAATGGATCGCGACCGGGGGAAGGCGAACGGATAGGCAGCTTTCCTGAAGGTGCGCCGATGTTGCGCTACAACGTGTCGGCGCCGTGGGAAACGATGGATGGCGATTGGGAGGCGGGAGCGCTCTACGCCGGCACCTCCGTGGCTCTGATCACCGAGATCGAGCCGGTAGGCCAACTGCTTGCGCGCACCAGCGCCGAAGCGGAGGCCGCATTGAGGCTGAACATCGACTATGTTCTTTAGCCCTCCGAGACCGGGGAGCGCGTCGATGGCAAAACTCGCCATTGGATCGCGTTGCACCTGCGTCCAATGGACTTCACTATTTCTCATCCAAAGGTGAGTTGTTTTCGTTGGCGGTCAGGGCGTGCGAGTCATACTTCTGCGCCGGTGCGCCAGTGCTTCAACCATGGAATCCAGCCATCACTTTGACGGCGCTTTGGGCTTGTCGGGAGTAAAGGAATGATTGCGGTGATCTTCGAGTCGTGGCCGGCCCCCGGAAAGATGCAGAGCTATCTGGATATGGGTGCGAGGCTAGGGCCGCAGCTCGAGAAGATGGATGGCTTCATCTCGATCGAACGATTCCAGAGTTTCTCCGACCCGGGCAAGTTGCTGGCTCTTTCCATCTGGCGGGATGAAGCGGCGGTCGACGCCTTCCGCAACTGGGAAGTTCATCGCGGTGTTCAGGCAAACAGCCGCAAGGATGTGTTCATGGATTATCGGCTGCGTGTCGCCGCCGTATTGCGCGACTACGGCATGACCGAGCGCGAACAGGCGCCGCGTGACAGCCGCGAGGCGCATTCGTAATCTCGATCCGCCGATGGTAGGCGAGCCGCACCGTTGATATTGTTGCAGCGTGCGCTCGACCGTCGCATCACAGAGCCGAATGGCTGCTGCCTTGCTCCGCCGGCAGTTCCTCGGCATTGGGATCGCCCGGTGCTGTCGCCCAGGCCAGTTCGACGAGCGTCACGATCCGCCGACCGGCACCGTCAAGCTGGCAAACGATGAGGCCCTGCTCCTCGATGTAGGTCAGCAGCCGCCGTGCACGGCGCAATGAATGTGAGCCATAGGCGCGGGCAATCGCGGCATCACCCGGGCAGGGCCAACCTTCCTTCGCGGCGCGGGCGATCATCATGAAGACGCCCTGCATGTCCTCCGGCAGCAGTGAGGCGCGGACCGAGACATCCTGCCACCTGCCATCCTCCGCCATATCGGAGCCGAGCCCGGCGCGGGCGCGCGTCAGCATGCGACGGAAGTCACCCAGATCCGGCACGGCCGAACCGAGGCCCTCGATTCGGCAGCGGACTACGAATTCCTGATAGAGGACGCCGATGGCACGGAATCCCGCGTCGGGTTCCGCCATGACGGCGCGCAGAATACGGTCCACTCGCTCATGCCGCTCCGCCAGTTCCTCAGCGCTAAGTGACTGCTCCACCGCTTCTGGACGGATCTCCAGCGCCGCCGACTTCGCCGCCATGAGCTGGCCAAGGAGGTCTGGCGACGACCGGCGCTGGGGCCGGTTATTCTCAGGCGGCGGCGCTGCCAGGATGATGGCGCGGGCGTCGCGTGTCGCTTCCGGCAGAGGCAGCAGGCGCGGAGTCGCGTTGCGCGGCGTGGTATCCGTTGGACCGATGCGCAGCCCCAGCGGACGGCGGGAGAGGGCCGGTCCCAGCGCCATGAATTGTCCGCGCTCCAGATCCCGGAAGGCCTCTGCCTGTCGCCGTTCCATGCCCAGAAGGTCGGCGGCGCGCGCCATGTCGATATCCAGAAAGGTTCGTCCCATGAGGAAATTGGACGCTTCGGCGGCGACGTTCTTGGCGAGCTTCGCCAGTCGCTGGGTGGCGATGATCCCTGCAAGCCCGCGTTTGCGGCCACGGCACATCAGGTTCGTCATGGCACCGAGCGAGAGTTTGCGCGCCTCGTCCGTAACTTCGCCGGCGACTGCCGGCGCGAAGAGCTGCGCCTCGTCCACCACCACCAGCATCGGATACCAGTGGTCGCGGCCGACCTCGAAAAGCCCGCCGAGGAAGGCGGCGGCGCGCCGCATCTGATTCTCGGCGTCGAGCCCCTCGAGATTGAGCACCGTGGAGACGCGATGGATGCGCGCTCGCTCGCCGGCGACCTGCAGGCCCCGTTCGGTATGGTCCGCAGCATCGATCAGGAGGTGGCCGAAACGATCGGCAAGTGCCACGAAGTCGCCTTCGGGGTCGATGATGGTCTGCTGCACCCAGGGGGCGCTCTGTTCCAGCAGCCGGCGCAGCAGATGGGATTTGCCGGAGCCCGAATTGCCCTGCACCAGCAGGCGGGTCGCCAGCAGTTCCTCAAGGTCCAGGTTAGCCGGGGTACCTGCCGTTGTGTATCCCATCTCGATCGCAACGGTCATGTCTCGACTCAAAGTCTCCTTGGCGCAGGCGGGCTTAACAACCTGATTGCAGCCCGTCGAGCACTCATGACCGACCATTCCGTGTTCTCCACGACTGGTCGAACGCCATTCCGGTCCTGCTCGAGCGAGCGAGCTGCAGACCAAAACGCACTGGCGTCGGTTCGGCGGACCGCTGGAATGACAAAAGTTTCCGTTTTCCGCCGTCAGCGGATACGGATCAGCCGCTTGCCGGTATTCTCGCCGCGATAAAGGCCGGCGATATCGCTCCCCGCGCGTGTTCGATGCCGTTCAATATGTCTTCGGAATAGCGCAATCGTCCATCGCGAATCCACTGCGCCAGCCGGACAACGGCTTCGTCGAACCGGGACGTGTAGTCGAAGATGATCGTTCCGGAACCGGAACTCTAGGAGCCTCTCACAATTGCCTCATTGGGCGCAACGCTTTGCTGCGTGTGCATTCGATTGGCCTCACTTGCCGTACGATTGCGGAGCGCTTGCATTCTCATTAGCATGAGTTCGTTGAAGCCGTTTGCGTGTGGAACCATCGAAATGCTTTAGCCAAAGGGGGTGTCCGTTTGGATTCGATTGCCAGTCATCCGAAATTCAGTCGATCGAAGATCGACGTTCGCTGTCCGCGGTGTTCGTCGCCCATACGGGATATTGAATTGCGACCCTGCTGCTCTAATGCGGGTTGCGAATATGCTGAGGCGGGGTTTCCGTTGAACGCCGGTCAACCGGTCCTGATCGATTTTGTAGCCAGCATCTTCGATCGAGATCTGTATCTCGGCGATAGTGGCTCGGTCCTCAAGCGCGACGTGAAGGGCCGGTCGGTCGGCTCGCGGTTGCATTAGTTCGGATTTGGCAAGAATCCAATCGCAGCATCAAACTGCACAAAGTTCGTTGATCTTCTCAAGCAGGAGGCCGAGCGGCCCACGGTACTGGTGATCGGCGGCGGCACCATTGGTTCGGGTGCCGATGAACTTTACAACGACGGTTCCATCGAACTGGTCGGTACGGATGTCTATGCATCACCGCATACCACCTTGGTAGCTGATGCCCACAAATTGCCGTTCGATGACGGGGTTTTTGATGGTGTCTGGGTCCAGGCCGTGCTCGAACACGTCCTGGAGCCGGCCTTGGTCGTCAGCGAAATCCACCGGGTGCTACGGTGCGAGGGACTGGTTTATGCCGAAACGCCGTTCATGCAGCAAGTTCACGAGCGGGCCTATGATTTCGCGCGGTTTACGCAAAGTGGGCACCGCTGGCTGTTCAAGCGATTTTCCGAGATAGACGCCGGTCCGATCGGAGGCGCGGGCGTCGCGCTGGTCTGGTCGATCCGTTACTTCTCGCGCGCGCTTGGCGCGGGTGACAAGCTGTCACGCCTGATTTCCCTGCCGTTTTTCTGGATACGGTATTTCGATGCGATCGCCCGTGGCCGGGCGGTCGCCGACGCGGCAAGCGGATTCTTCTTCCTCGGACGCAGGGCCGAGCAGGCGATTGATCCTCACTTCATGCCGAAATACTACGACCTGCAAAAATGATGGTTCCCGGTCGAACTCAGGAAAGACCTTTGATCTTCTTGCATGATGTCGATGTGGTCGAGGAAATTTGTACGATGCTGGCGACCGACTTGGCCAGCAGCAGTTCCTTTCGCGTGAGGAAGCGCAACGTGGCGCGCGGGTAGGCGTCGCAAAATCGCGAGAGCGTTGCAGCCGTGGCCGAGACGCTGTCCTGCTTGGCGACCACGGCGATACCGCCATCCTTCAGGACATAGGCATCTCTGACGTTCGGCATGATCATCGCCGCCGTGCAGATCTTGAACAGGTCATTATAGGCCTGGGGCGGCAGCGTCAGGTCGCCGCCAAGGCTTCCGAGCAAATACTCGCGGCTCCTGCGGCAGTTCTCGCCTTCGGCCCATGCAGCGTTCCCTGCCAGAACGAGAAAGATCGCGACGAACGTCAATCGTTTCATGCTGACATCGCTTCGGATTGTTTTGCCCGACTTCCGGCGCAGGAGAGTCCGTAGGTCGCCGCCGCGCATTGTTCCCAGGAAAGAGATCGCGCATGTACCGATGCACCGGCCGCCATGGTCGCACGAAGATCATCGGTTGCGGCGAGATCGGCAATGGCCTGTGCAACGCGAGCGGCTTCGGGCGGAACGAGAATTCCTGTCTCATCGGCGAGTACGGCGTCGGGCACGCCGCCGACAGCCGTGGCGACGCTCGGCAAGCCGCTGGCCGCGGCCTCAAGATAGACCAACCCAAACCCTTCGACCCGGCCGGAGGACACTGGCAGGCTCGTCAGGCAGAAAATATCGGCTGCGCCGTAGATGTCGCGGATATGTTCGTTCGGCTGCGGGCCGAGCAGGCGGATATCACAGTCGGCCTCGGCGACAAGGCGCTTGAACGCTTCGACATAGCCGGCTTCGCCGTCAGGACCGATCACGAGCCAGGTAATGCGTTTGCGCAATTCATCGGGCAGACCAGCCAACGCGGAGAGGGTGAGATGGTGCCCTTTGCGATGGGTGATCCGCGCAACGGTGACGATGACAAGGCGATCCGGCGCCAGTCGATACGCCTTGCGTACCGTGGCGCGCGGTCTTCGCGGGCCGAACCAGAAATCCGATACCCCCAGCCTGACGGCGCTGACGCGCCTGGCATCGACGGCGAACCGCTGGTGGAAAAGATTCCTTGTGTATTCGCTATTGGCGACGATCTGTGTCCGCGGTCCAAAAACGCCCGCGCTGCGGATCGCGAGCCGTTTGAGCGGAGTCTGGGTCTCGTTGATCTCGGTGCCGTGTACCGTCATCAGCATGCGGGCTTGCGTCCGCCACCGGCAAAGGGCCACGGGGATAAAGAAGGGCCAATCGGCGGCATGGATCACGTCGTAGCAATCGGCACGGATCCTGCTGCGGGCCAGCATGATCTTGGACGGCAAATCCCGCATCGAATGCAGGCCGCCGCGAAAGCGGATTACTTCGTACGGCGGCGGGGCGATCTGCGAGGAAGTCTGTCGGGCATAATCCGGAGCCAACACCGTGACCCGTGCGCCGAGGCGCGTGGCGGCGGATGCAATCTCGCTTGCATAGGTGCCGATGCCCCCCATCGCCGGAGCAAACTCGCTGGTAAGGAGAAGAATGTTCACGCGCCGTGTCCTTCAATACGTCGATGACGTCACGGCGAGGTCACGCGCATCCTGGATCTCCTGATGGTAGCGAAACACGCGGGCCAGTTGCGTCTCGGGCGTGAAGGCCTTGATGGCGCCAGCGATCCAGGC
>JACDAG010000149.1 GCA_013695565.1 Bradyrhizobium sp. | reverse complement strand
GCATCGTCACGGTCGTGGACATGCGCGCCCGCCTCGGCTTGCCCAGGAACGACGACGGCAAGCCGCCGATGGCGGTTGGCGTCGACCTGCGTGGCGAATCCTACGGCCTGCTGATCGATCAGATCGGCGAAGTCTTGAAACTCCACGACAATGGCCGTGAGGAAAACCCCGTCAATCTCGACCCCCGCATGGCCAAGCTCGCCGGCGGTGTTCACCGTCTCGACGGCCAGCTCATGGTCGTCCTCGACGTCGATCGCGTACTCGAAATCGTGCCCAAAACCACACTCGCAGCCTAGAGCGCTCGGCATACGGAGGCCGAAAAAATGAAAACATGTCTTGTCGTCGATGATTCCAGTGTCGTGCGGAAAATCGCGCGTCGTATCCTGGAAGCGATGGATTTCCAGATCACCGAGGCTGAGGACGGCGAGAAGGCGCTCGAAGTCTGCAAGCGCGAGATGCCGAATGCCGTCCTGCTCGACTGGAACATGCCCGTGATGGACGGCTATGAATTCCTCGGTCACCTCCGCCGCATGCCCGGCGGCGATGCGCCCAAGGTGGTGTTCTGCACCACCGAAAACGGCATGGACCATATCTCGCGCGCGCTGCATGCCGGCGCCAACGAGTACATCATGAAGCCGTTCGACAAGGACATCGTCGCCGCCAAGTTCCAGGAAGT
Organism: Bradyrhizobium sp.; assembly: GCA_013695565.1. Classification (GTDB taxonomy): domain Bacteria; phylum Pseudomonadota; class Alphaproteobacteria; order Rhizobiales; family Xanthobacteraceae; genus Bradyrhizobium. The sequence goes on along the minus strand of JACDAG010000149.1, from coordinate 1,861 downwards.
CGGCTTGATCGAACTTATCGAACCGACGGTCTAAATCCTTTTCCGCTTGCCCTTGAGAGGCCACCCGTGACCCCGCCAGACTATGAGTATCTGCGTAAGCTCTTGAAGGATCATTCCGGTCTCGACTTGTCCGCAGACAAGCAATATTTGATCGAAAGCCGCCTGCTGCCGCTGTCGCGTAAATGCGATCTCACCGGCATCAGCGAACTCGTGCAGAAAATGAAGGGTGGGGCGACAACCATCGTCTCCCAGGTGGTCGAAGCCATGACCACCAACGAGACTTTCTTTTTTCGCGACAAGGTGCCGTTCGATCATTTCCGCGATGCGATCATGCCCGAAGTTCTGAAGGCCCGTGCGGCCCGCAAGAGCATCCGGATCTGGTGCGCTGCCGGTTCGACTGGTCAGGAACCATATTCGCTGGCGATGTGCCTGAAGGAAATGAGTGCGGCACATGCCGGGTGGCGGGTCGAAATCATTGCGACCGACCTTTCCCAGGAAGTGCTCGAGAAATCCGAATCGGGCATCTACAGCCAGTTCGAGGTCCAGCGCGGTCTGCCGATCCAGCTGCTCGTCAAATATTTCAAGCAGAACGGCGAGCTCTGGCAGATCAACGCCGACATCCGCGCCATGGTCCAGCACCGGCAACTCAACCTGCTGCGTGATTTTTCGCAGCTCGGCGTGTTCGACGTGATTTTCTGCCGCAACGTCCTGATCTATTTCGACCAGGACACCAAGGTCGGCATCTTCGAACGGCTGTCGAAAATACTCGAAGCCGATGGCGTGCTGGCGCTGGGAGCCGCCGAATCCGTGGTCGGATTGTCCGATGCCTTCAAGCCCTATCCGGAGCGTCGCGGGCTTTACCGCCCGAACGCGGTCCGCGCGTCGCGCGCCGGTGTCGCGGCGATGCCGCTCCGGGCGGTTGCGGCGGCGACGCGCTGAGCGGGGCTCTTCTGTTTGGACGCGTTTTCTTCACGCGAACCGGTACCCACTTCGCTCGAAAACGCTTTTAAATGATCGCGTGCGGTAGGAAGCGCGAACCGTTGCCGGTGATCGGATTCTCGTCCTCGCGGATCGACAGTCCACACGATGTGTGGTCGACCACCCAACTGCCGAGCACCGGATATTGATCTGAAAAGTTCGGCAGGGACGCAAATGCCTGCCGCACAAAACCCTCGGCGCCATACGGCCCCTGTTGCTCTGCCAGCGTCACGCCGCTGCTGATCAGCGCGACATTGGCCCCCTCGCGGGAATACAGCGGCTTGCGCACGAAGGAGGCGCCGAGCGAAGCCGCGGCCGGATCATCCTCGAAATAGGCCGGCAGCAAATTCGGGTGATGCGGAAACATCTCCCACAGCAGCGGGAGAATTCCCTTGTTGGACAGGATGGCCTTCCACGGCGGTTCGATCCAGCGCGTCGAGGTGCTGGCGAGCCGCGCGCCAAACGCATCGTGAAACATCCATTCCCAGGGATAGAGCTTGAAGGCGAGCGCAATCGCGCGATTGTCGAGATCGACGAAATTGCCGTCGTCATGCCATCCGATATCGGCGATATCGATCAGGGTGGTGGCAAGGCCGGCCTGAACGGCGGTGTCCTGCAGATAGGCCAGCGTGCCGGCATCCTCGGTGTTGTCGACGATGCCGGTGAGGTGCAACGGGCGTCCCTTGCCGAGCGCTTTCCAGGCTTCGATCAGGCGCTCATGAATCGAGTTGAACTGGTCGGCACGCACAGGCGTGATGCGCCGTTCCATCGCCTGCTCCAGCCAGGTCCACTGAAACACCGCGGCCTCGAAGATCGAGGTCGGCGTATCCGCATTATATTCCAGCAGTTTTGCGGGCCCTCGTCCGTCGAAAGCGAGGTCGAG
>JACDAG010000320.1 GCA_013695565.1 Bradyrhizobium sp. | reverse complement strand
TGTTGCTGACGGTCTCCGAACAGGTCGGCGAGGTCTCGCACGAGGTCGCCCATCTGGTGCGCTCGCTGACACATTTTCCCGCGTTCTATTATTGGTTCGTGCGAACCGCCAACGACCCCGCGGCATACAAGCAAATCTTCGACATCGCCTGGAAGCTGGCGCTGGTGTTCGGCTGCGCCTTTGCCGCCGAATGGCTGGTGTTTCGTTTGATCAGGCGGCCGGTGGCGCTGCTGGAAGCGCGGCTGCCGCACACGGCGCGGGCCCCGGCGCAGACGCTGGCGATGGTCGATCCGCCGTCCTCCGCGGCTGATGTCACCGTGGAGCCCGCATTGCACCGGCGGCGTCTCAGCCTGGCGCGGGCCTGGCAATCGCTGATCAGGTTGCCGTTCGTATTGGGACGCCTCGCGCTCGAATTGCTGCCGGTGCTGGTCTTTGTCGGCGTCGCCACGATGTTGCTGGGTACCGAGATCGGCGATCTCCCGACCGTGCGGCTTGTGATCCTGGCCGTCGTCAATGCCTACGCGCTGTCGCGCGGGCTGATTTGTGCCGCGCGCGCGTTGGCGGGGCCGTTCGGTCTGTTTCGGGTTCGCGCCGAGACCGCGGCCTATATCGAGATCTGGGTCCGGCGCATCGTCGCCGTCGGCGTCTCCGGCATCGCCTTTGCCAATGTGGCGCTGTTGCTGGGGCTGCATCGCGGCGGCTATGCCGCGTTGCTGCGTCTGGTGATGCTGATCGTTCACCTGTTTATCGTGGTCATCATCCTGCAATGCCGCCAACCCATCGCCGAATTCATTCGTGCGCCGGCCGGACGCGAGGGGGCGGCGGTGCGGATGCGCAACCGCCTCGCCGGCGTATGGCACTATCTTGCGATCGCGCTCGATCTCGCGCTTTGGACGGTGTGGGCGCTGAACATCCGCAACGGCTATTCGCTGCTGCTGCAGTATTTTGTCGGCACCGTCGCCGTCATCCTGATTGCGCGGCTTGCGATCATCGCGGTGCAGAGCCTGATCGATCGCGGCTTCCGCATCCGCCCGGAGATCCTGCAGCGCTTCCCGGGTCTGGAGACCCGCGCCAATCGTTATCTGCCGCTGCTGCGCAAGATCGTCGCTTCGGTCATCGCTTTCATGGGCTTCGTGGCCTTGCTGGAAGTATGGGGTGTGGACGCCGTCGTCTGGTTCTACGGCGGCCAGATCGGCAGCCGGCTGTTGTCGGCGGTGGTGACGATCGGTATCGCCGCCCTTGCGGCCGCCGCGATCTGGGAGGTCAGCAACGCGCTGATGGATCGCCAGGTCAACGTGCTGTCGCGCGAGGGGCATTACGCACGTGCGGCGCGGCTGCGTACGTTTCAGCCGATGCTGCGGACGGCGCTGCTGTGCCTGATCGTGACTGTGGTCGGCCTGACCGCGCTCAGCGAGATCGGCGTCAACGTCGCACCATTGCTGGCCGGCGCCGGCATCGTCGGCATCGCCATCGGCTTCGGCTCGCAGAAGCTGGTGCAGGACCTCATCACCGGATTGTTTCTGCTGTTGGAAAATACCGTCCAGGTCGGCGACAATGTCAGTGTCTCCGGCCTGTCAGGGACGGTCGAGAACGTGTCGATCCGCACCATTCGTCTGCGCGCCGGCGACGGCTCGGTGCACATCGTCCCCTTCAGCGCGGTGACGACGATTACCAATTCAAGCCGGGGTGCCGGCAATGCCGCCATCAGCGTCAACGTGTCCTACAAGGCAGACACCGACCGGGCCGGCCAGATCCTCAAGGACATCGTCGCCGAAATGCGTCGCGAGCCCGAGTACCGGCAATCGATCCGCGGCGATCTCGAATTGTGGGGTATCGACAAGGTCGACGGTTCGATGGTGTCGATCGTCGGTCAGATCCGCTGCACCGACAGCGGCCGCTGGCCCGTGCAACGCGAATTCAACCGGCGCATGAAGCAAAAATTCCAGGACGCCGGAATCGAAATCGCGTCCACCGGACAAACGATCCTGATGCAAGTCCCCCAGCCTGCCGAAATGGCCCCGGAGTCGATGCCGCGCCGCGCGGCGGGTTGATCGCGACGGGCCAATTTTGTATCAGGCGGCCACAGTTATTCAGTACGCCCCGCGTTGCCGCCGCGCATTCGGTCCCGCAGACGTTCGCGCGCCGCCAAAATAGGGATTGGTGATGCACTGGGCGGCGCGGCCCGATGCCGACGCGGCGCACTGCCCCAGCGAATTGAAGCCGCATTCGATGGTGCTGCCGTCGATGCCGTAGGTCTGGATGCAGACGGGATATGCCGGGTCATAGGTCTGGGCCCGAACTGGTACGGCTGTCAAAAGTGCAGCGACTGTCACGACGGTCAAAGCTGGAATGCGCATGGATAGGTTCCTTTTTGTACGCAATAACAC
>JACDAG010000078.1 GCA_013695565.1 Bradyrhizobium sp. | reverse complement strand
AACTGGCGCCGGGACGTGCTGCGATCGACATCTGCCGCGGCATGCGGGCCTTCGCCGACGGCGACAATAATGCTGCGATCCGCCTGCTCGAGCCTGCGATGGCGGAATTGGTGCGGATCGGCGGCAGCCACGCCCAGCGCGAATTGTGGGAGGACACACTGATCGTGGCGTATTTGCGCGGTGGACACGCTGAGAAGGCGGCCGGGATGATTTCCGGCCGGCTCGACCGCAGGCCTTCCGCACGTGATGCGGCCTGGTCGCTGGAGGCTCAGGCGCGGCGTTGAACGGCAAACACCTCGATCGCTGCCGCGCGTCCGCGCAATTGCGCTGGCCCAAGCGGTTCGATGAGAACGTCCGGGTTGGGTCGCACGTGGCGGAGCAAATCGCCGGAAACCAGCAGATTGCGGCCGGCTTCCTTGCAATATTCCTGCAACCGCGCCGTCACGTTCACGGTATCGCCGAAATAGGCCAGTTGACGCCGCGAGTTGCCACATTCGCTGATCACTACGGGGCCGGCATGCAGACCGGCGCGAAAAGTTGGCACCATGCCGAATTCCCTGGTGTATGACTCCGCCTTGTCCGCAATGGTGTCCGCGATCGCAAAGAAGCAGTCGATGCAACGGCCAGCCGACATTTTGTCGTCCAGCGGCCAGGTGACGATGACCTCGTCACCGACATAGGCGTGAACCTCGCCGCCATGCGCAACGATCGCAGCATCGATGTCATAGAAAAAGCGGGTGAGCAGGTTTTGCACGCGCAGTTCGCCCATCGCCTCGGCCAGCGAGGTAGAGCCCGCGAGATCGAGGAACATCAACACGCGCGCTTCCCGCACCGGAGCGCGGTATCGCCCGAGCGCTACGTTGAATAGCACGCGGCTGCCGACCAGCCGGGTCAATTCGAAGATGATCCCGACAAACAGCGACGAGACAAATCCCAGCACAACGACGAATGGAAATTCCTCAATCAACCATTTGGCCTCGATCCATTGTGCATAAAGCACCACCTGCAAAACCAGGATCGCCAAGGCAACAGCGATCGCGATCGCCGCGGATCGCAGCGCCAGATCCGCCAGCAGCGGCCACCTGGAGACCCACGCGCTCCGGCGTGACGTGAAATAGAGATGGGTGCCCCAGCCGGCTAGCGTGATGCCCATCGCGTGAAAGCCGCTGCGGAGATAGTTCGGCACCGAGGCTTCGATCGGAAGATCAAAGAAATGGCGATAGGCCAACCCGGATAGGAAGCCAATCACGGCGAGAACGATTGTCGGGTTTAGTGAGCGCCGCATGTCAGCTCCGCTGCCGCCGTCGTCATGAACGCCGCCAGCGCCTCGCGGCCTGCCGCCGGCATGGTCAGGCCGAGCTTCGAGCGTCGCCACAAAATATCGTCCGGAAAGCGCGCCCATTCGTGCTTCATGAGGTAGCGCACTTCCGCCCCCGTCAGCTCAGGCCCGAACGCCGGGCCGAGATCGCCGCGGTCCCTGGCCTCGCCAAGGATCGCCCTGACATTTAATCCGTAAGACGAAACCAGGCGCCGCGCCTGCTCCTCGCTGAGAAACCGCCAGCGCGCGCGCGCCTCGTCGACCTCATTCTCGAAGCGGCCGAACGCAAAATCGCCGCCGGGCAGCGGCGCCTTCGCGGTCCATCGCGCCGACATCGGATAAAACGGCGTCAGCCTGGAGACGGCCTTTTCCGCGCGCAGGCGCGAGGTGGTGACGTCGCCGCCAAAGATCGTGATCAGCGGCGCCTTGCGGCGGCCGTGGTCGAAGCTCATCGCGGCATCGCGTGCAGGTCGCTTGCTAGCGGGGTTCATCACCATGTTGGCGCCGGAAACCGTGCGCACCACGTCGACCGCCTCGATCCGTTCGCGAAAATACCGGTTCGCCGCGTCGCAGAGGTAAGCCACATCGCCCGCTGCCATCGCGACGATGGCGGGATCGCCCTTGAAAGCGTGGCCGACCGTGCCGATCAGCGTGAAATCGCGCTCATAGGGGCTGGCAAAAATCAGGCGGCGGTCGGTATTCTGGAACACATAGACATTGTCGGTGTCGAACAGGCGACGGACGACGATCTGGCTCATCTGCACCACGCCAAATCTTGCGTTATCCGGCTTCGACGGCAGCTGACGCAGCACGGTCTCGGCAACGGTTGCGGACCAGGCCCCGGTGGCATTGACGAGGGCACGTGCCGTGACGACCTGTCGATGGCCACGATCGATCGTCACCAGCCGCCAGGTCTCGCCCCGTTCGGCACGGGTGCAGCGCGCGCCGGTGCGGATCGCAGCGCCCCGCGCCGCGGCGTCGACCGCCGTCAGCACCACCAGACGGGAATCGTCGACGACGCAGTCGGAGTATTCGAAGGCAGTCCCGAACGGCCGCTTCAGTGGATTGCCGATCGGATGGTGGGTTACGTCGACGGTGGCAGAGCCCGGCAGATGCGCCCGTGAGGCCAACCGGTCGTACAGCAACAGCCACGACCGCAATTGCCAGGCCGGGCGTTCGTCGGCATGGGCGGGAATCGCAAAGCGCATCGGGCGCACCAGATGCGGCGCGATCCGGAGCCAGATGTCGCGCTCGGCCAGCGCCGCGCGGACGCGAAGGAAATGACGCCGCTCCAGCCCCGCCAGATCGCCATGGACCAGCCGTGGCGAGGCCGACGAGGCGCCGGTACCGAGATCGCCCTGCTCCAGCAGGATCACGCGCAGACCGCGGCCAGCGGCGTCGCGCGCGATGCTGACGCCGTTCAAGCCGCCGCCAATGATCGCAAGATCGTAATCCGCCATGCGCAACGTTTACTGGAGAGAACCGGACTTTACTTACCCGGTCTTGCGCGCGGACTCCATGCCGCTGACAACGCTGCGGCCGACCAGCGTGGCGTATTGCCCGATCGGCAGCGGTTTACCGATGAAATAGCCTTGCACCGCGTCGCAGCCCTCTTCCGAGAGGAAGCCGAGCTGTTCCTGGGTCTCGACGCCCTCGGCGACGATCGACATTTCGAGGCCATGGCCGAGATCGATGACGGCGCGCACGATCGCGGCCGATTGCGGGTTGCGCCCGAGATGCATGACGAAGGCCCGGTCGATCTTGATCTTGTCGAACGGGAACGCCTGCAAATAGCTCAGCGAGGAGTAGCCGCTGCCGAAATCGTCCATCGAGATGCGCACGCCGAGCGCCTTGAGGCGCCGCAGCAGCGCCAGGCCGCGATCGAAATCCTCGATCAGCACGCCTTCGGTGATTTCGAGTTCGAGCCGGTCGGGCGCCAACCCGGTTTCGAGCAGGATCGAATGCACCAGGCTGACCACGTCACCATGCATGAACTGCGCCGGCGAGAGGTTGACTGCAACCTGCAGCGGCACGGGCCAGGAAGCCGCCTCGCGGCAGGCTTCGCGCAGGATCCATTCGCCCATTTCGACGATCAGGCCGCTTTCTTCCGCCAGCGGAATGAAATCGCCCGGTGATACGAAGCCGCGCACCGGATGCATCCAGCGCGCCAGCGCCTCGAAGCCGATCACTTCGCTGGTGGCAACCGTCGGGCCGGAGGTGGCCTGCGGCTGGTAATGGAGCGACAATTCGCCGTTCTTGATCGCGACCGAGAGATCCTGGTGCAGCACACGCCGATCGCGGATCTGCTGGTCCATCTCGGGTTCGAACACGCTGATCGAGCCGCGTGATTTCGCTTTCGCCCGGAACAGCGCCGCACCGGCATTGGCGAGCAACGCGGCCGCGTCCGAGCCGTTGTGCGGAAATACCGAAATGCCGGTGGTGGCGCCGGCCCGAACCGACTTGTCGTCGATCTGGAATTCCTTCACCAGAGCTATCGCGACCTGTTCGGCCAGTTCGACGCCTGCAGAGGGCTGCTTGCCGTCGATGATCAGCCCGAATTCATCGCCGCCGAGCCGCGCGACGACGCCGCCACGCGCGCAGTCCTGCAGGCGCTGGGCGACCTCGATCAGCACCTTGTCGCCCATCGCGTGGCCGAACACGTCGTTGACTTCCTTCAGGCCGTCGAGGTCGATGCACAGCACCGCGAATTCCTCGTCGGTACCTTCGCAGGCTTCGATCATCTGGGTCAGCGCCTGCAGGAAGGCGGCGCGGTTCGGCAGATCGGTCAGGCCGTCATGATAGGCCATGTGCGCCATGCGCGACTCGGTCTGGCGACGATCGGTGACGTCCTCGTGGGTCTTGATCAGATATTGCGGCTCGCCGGCATCGTCGAGCACCGTCATCCGGCGGGTCAGGAACAGCCGCAGGCCGTCCTTGGTGGAGATCGGATGCTCTTCGGTGAGCAGGCCGCGCTTCTTGATCGCCGCCTCGTCGCGCGCAATGATCAGCTTGGCCTCGCGCGGATTGAAGATATCGGCGGCGGTTAGTCCAGTGGCATCCTCGCGGCGGCGGTTGAGGATGGTCTCGGCGCTGCGGTTGGCGAGCAGGTATTTTCCATCCGAGACGCGCTCGACG
>JACDAG010000039.1 GCA_013695565.1 Bradyrhizobium sp. | reverse complement strand
ATTTTACGTCGCGTCTGACTCACTTGTCTTCGATATTGGGTACTAGGATCGCAATCACCCCGCCAGCGCGGCCTTCACCAATCCGCTGGCCTTGCCAAAATCCATCTGGCCGGCGTATTTCGCTTTCAGCGCTGATATCACCTTGCCCATGTCCTTGATGCCGGCGGCGTTGGTCTCGGCGATGATGGAGGCGATCACCGCCTTCACCTCGTCCTCCGACATCTGCTTCGGCAGATAGGCGGAAATGATCGCGATCTCCTCGCGCTCCTGCGCGGCGAGTTCGGCGCGGCCGCCCTTGTCGTAAAGTTCGACGGATTCCTGGCGCTGCTTGATCATCTTCTGGAACACGCCGAGCAGGTCGGCGTCGCTGAGCGGCGGCTTGCCCTCCCCGCGTGCGGCAATGTCGGCGTTCTTGATGGTCGAATTGACCATGCGCAGCGTCGAGAGCTTGCGCTCTTCCTTGGCCCGCATCGCGTCCTTGACCGCATTGTTGATGTCGTCGCGCAGCATTTTCGTATCCTTCGGCTATCGAGGCCCTGATCTAGGCCGTTCGTGCCCCTGAAACAACCTAGCTCCTGAGCCATTCCGTCAGCGCGTCGGTGGTCGCCTGCGTCTGTTCCACCTGCGGCAGGTGACCGCAATTCGGCAGCACCACCAGTTTGGCCCCGGGAATGCCGCTCGCCATCTCCATCGAGAGCGAATTCGGGATGGTGTTGTCCTGATCGCCGGTCAGCACCAGCGTCGGACATTTGATCCAGGCCAGCGTCGGCCTCGAATCCGGCCGCCCGATCACGGCGATCTGCTGGCGGATGAAGGCTTCCGGCCCGATATCATCGCCCATGTCGTAGACGAGTTGGCGCAGTGTGGCATCGCCTTGCCGCGACGGGTGGACCAAGCCGGGAAACAGTTCGTCGAGCACCGCGCGGTATTCGCCTTTTCCAGCCCGGGCGATCATGCCCTGGCGGCGGGCGGTCGCTTCGGCGGTGTCGGGGCGGGCCTGGGTGTTGATCAGTGCCAATTTCGCCACCCGCTCCGGTGCCTGCCGCATGATCTCGAAGGCGATGTAGCCGCCCATCGAATGCCCGGCGAGCGCGAAACGCGGCGGCGCTTCGGCCAGGATCCGCCGCGCGATCGCACCCATATTGTCGTCGCGGATGTGGTTGGCCGCCGTCACCGGCCCCAACTTCCACAAGGCCGGGACCACGGGGTTGAAAATCCGCGGCGATGACGCCAGGCCAGGGACGAGCAGGATCGGCATCGGATTGTCCATGCGTGGCTCCGGATTGAGCGTCTTGGGCTGAAAATCGGCCCTAGCTTCTTGTTTTGACATGTTTTCTTGACGCGAGCCGCTATCCATTTCGCTCGAAAACGCCATGAAATTGGAACTCCAGATTAGGACGGTGCCGCGCCCTGTCAAATATGCAGGGAAACCCGTGTGAATCTGCGTTTTTTGGGGTTCACGCGGCCGGATACGGCGACTATGTAATGCGCTCATGACAATACCTGAAAACTCGTCAGCCTGGCCGGACCTCAAACCGACCGCGCTCCTCGTGCTCGCCGATGGCACCGTGCTGGAAGGCTTTGGCCTCGGCGCAGAAGGCCAGGCGGTCGGCGAAGTCTGTTTCAACACCGCGATGACCGGTTATGAGGAAATCCTCACCGATCCCTCCTATGCCGGGCAGCTCATCACCTTCACCTTCCCGCATATCGGCAATGTCGGCACCAATGACGAGGATATCGAGACGGTGAACATGGCCGCGACGCCGGGCGCCCGCGGCGTGATCCTGCGCTCCGCCATCACCGATCCCTCGAACTACCGCTCGGCCAAGCACCTCGACGCGTGGCTGAAGGCGCGCGGCATCATCGGCCTTTCCGGCATCGACACCCGCGCACTGACCGCGCTGATCCGCTCCAAGGGCATGCCCAATGCCGTGATCGCGCACGCCAGGGACGGCAAGTTCGACCTCCACGGCCTCAAGGAAGAAGCGCGCGAATGGCCCGGCCTCGAAGGCATGGATCTGGTGCCGATGGTGACGTCAGCCCAGCGCTTCACCTGGGACGAGACGCCATGGGCCTGGGAAAAGGGTTTTGGCCGCCAAACCGCGCCCGAGTTCAACGTGGTCGCGATCGACTACGGCATCAAGCGCAACATCCTGCGCCTGCTCGCCGGCGAAGGCTGCAAGATCACCGTGGTGCCGGCGACGACGTCAGCCGAGGACATTCTGGCGATGAAGCCGGACGGCGTGTTTCTCTCTAACGGCCCTGGCGATCCCGCCGCGACCGGCAAATACGCGGTGCCTGTCATCAAGTAGGTGATCGATTCGGGGACCCCGACCTTCGGCATCTGCCTCGGTCATCAGATGCTGGGTCTCGCCGTCGGCGCCAAGACCAGGAAGATGCATCAGGGCCATCACGGCGCCAATCATCCGGTCAAGGACGAGACCACCGGCAAGGTCGAAATCACCTCGATGAACCACGGTTTTGCGGTCGATCAGGACACGCTGCCGAAAGGCGCGACGCAGACCCACATCTCGCTGTTCGACGGCTCCAATTGCGGCATCCAGCTCGACGGCAAGCCGGTGTTCTCGGTGCAGTACCACCCGGAAGCCTCCCCCGGCCCGCGCGACTCGCATTATTTGTTCAAGCGGTTCACGGATTTGATGCGCGCGAACAAGCGGGGGTAAACGCCACCGTCATTGCGAGCGAAGCGAAGCAATCCATTCTTCCTGTTTGGCTATGGATTGCTTCGCTTTGCTCGCAATGACGAAGGAAGCAGCGGCGCTCCCTAAGCCAGCATTTCCCAGGACACCTCATTTATCGATGCATGACCGGATCGACGCCGGGTCATGACGAGATATCATGTGACGAACACCTGTTGCCGCGTTATCAGCTATAGTATGATCATCGACATCTAAAGCACAGGAACGAGCCATGGACAGTTCAGCTTCCCCCAAGGTCGAATACGGCGTGACGCCGACGAGCGTGATGGCGTCGATGACGGGTCTCGAATTCGTCCGCGCCATCTTCGAGGGCAAATTGCCGGCGCCGCCGATCATGGAGAATGTCGAGCCGTTCGATTCCACCGCCGAGAGCGGCGTCGTGACGTTCTACAGCGTGCCGGGTTTTCGGCACTACAACCCGATCGGCTCGGTGCATGGCGGCTACGCCGCGATCCTGCTGGATTCCGCAATGGGGCTTGCGGTCCACAGCACGCTGCCCGCCGGCACCGGCTATACCACGCTCGAATTCAAGATCTCCTTCATCAAGGGCATGACCAAGGATACCGGCCCGGTGAAGTCGGAAGGCCGTACGCTCAGCGTCGGTCGCCGCGCGGCCACGGCCGAAGCGCGCATCACCGATTCCAAGGGCCGCCTGCTCGCGCACGCCACCACGACCTGCCTGGTGTTCGAAATCCCGAAAGCATAATCGAAGGGAACGCGGGGCATTGACATCGGTTAGTATCGTAGGGCGGGCTGAGCGAAGCGAGCCCACCATCTTGCTTGTGCTAGCAAGGGTGGGCACGGCGCGAAGGCGCCTTTGCCCACCCTACGATTTCGGAGATGTTCATGTCCGTCGTCAGCGAAGAACTTCAGCCGCTCACCTTCGACTTCGTCGATGACGGCCTGGTGCCGAACAGCAAAATGCCGTTCCTGGTCTACAAGCGCGCGATCGACGTCGATAACGGCCATCCCGAGAAGACCATCGAAGGGCTGTTCGGCGCCAATGGCTGGGGCGCGATGTGGCGCAACGGCGTCTATGATTACCTGCACTACCACGCCACCGTGCATGAAGTGCTCGGCGTCGCCCGCGGCAACGCCATCGTGCGGTTCGGCGGCGACAACGGCACCGAGCTTGCGATCGCCGCCGGCGACGTCGCCATCCTGCCCGCCGGCACCGGGCATCAATGTTTGTCTTGCAGCGATGATTTTTCTGTCGTCGGCGCCTATCCGCCCGGCCCACCGGTCGAGATCACGCGCGCGACGCCGGAGAACCACGCCAAGGCGCTGAAGACGATTCCGAATGTGAAGCTGCCAAAGACCGATCCCGTGATGGGTGCGGACGGGCCGCTGGTGCGGCTTTGGAAGCGCGGCTGACACTTCGATCTGAATGCGCCCGCATTGGAGGCATGACGAACGGCGCTGGCTTGAGA
>JACDAG010000033.1 GCA_013695565.1 Bradyrhizobium sp. | reverse complement strand
GGCGGCGCGGCATGTCGTCATTATCACTGATATTTCTAGGCACTTTTCTTCACCTGGTGGGATGGCTCTGGGGTTGCGGATCGCACCGCCGGCGTCAGCGTTGCGATATTGCTGGATGGCTGCTCGGCCCTCGGCGTGAAGGCCAGCGGCAAAGCGACGGTCACGGTGGTGCCTTCGTCGAGCTTGCTCTGCACATTCATCTCGCCGGCATGCAGGGCGACCAGGCTCTTCACGATCGACAGCCCGAGGCCGGTGCCTTCGTGCCGACGCTGATAGGTCTTGCCGGCCTGGAAGAACGGATTTCCGATCCGCTTCAGGTCGTCGGCCGAGATGCCGACGCCGGTGTCGCAGACGCGCAGCACCAGCCGCGATCCCTCGACGCCGGCGGACACCGTCACGGCGCCGCCGCGCTCGGTAAACTTGATGGCGTTGGCGACCAGGTTCAGCACGATCTGCTTGAACGCACGGGGATCGCCGGTCATCACGGGCAGATCCTCCGGCGCGCGGGTGACGAGATCGATGGCGCTTTCCCGTGCCTTCAGGGCCAGCAGGTTGCAGCAGTTGATCAGCGCCGCGCGCGGCACGAACGGTTCCGGCGAAATCTCAAAATTGCCGGACTCCATCTTGGACATGTCGAGAATGCCGTTGACGACCGACAGCAGATGCTGGCCGGATTCATTGATCAGCTGCGCATATTCCTTGCGGCGCGCGGCATCGATCATCAGCACGTCCTCCTGAACGATCATCTCGGAGAACCCGATGATGGCGTTGAGCGGCGTGCGCAGTTCATGGCTCATGGTGGCGAGGAAGCGGGTCTTGGACGCATCGGCCTGCTCGGCGGCGGTGCGGGCCAGTTCGAGCGCCTGTTCCTGCATCTTGCGGTCGGTGACGTCGCGCATCACGGCGACCACCTCGGCCTCGGGCGAAGCCTGCTCGAGCGGCCGGCAGCGCATCTCGACCCAGATGAATTCGGCGGCATGATTCTGACCGCGGGCGTCGCGGCGGATGCGGAACTCGACGCTGCGCGCCTCGCCGCCCCGCGCGGCATCCGACAAGGCCGTGAGATAGGCCGGCCGATCGGCGACGTGGACGCGGTCGAACAGGCCGTGGCCGGCGAGCCGCGTCACAGGCGTGCCCAGCATGGCTTCCGCCGCCGGCGAGATGAACTGCACCGCGCCGTTGCGGCTGTGGCGCGAAATCACGTCGCTCATATTCAGCGCCAGCAGGCGGTAGCGGTCTTCCTCGACATAGAGCAGCGACACGGTGGTGCGCGCCAGCGATTCCGCGCCGAAGGCAAGCCCGGCCGCATAGAAGATCGCCGATACGACGCCGAAGCCGATCAGCGCGCCGTGCAGCGCCGGGCTGAAATTCGGATCCGGCAGCATGTGGAAATGCCCGAGCACGATCAAAAGCGCCGCACACGACATCGCCAGCGCGAAGGCGAATGCAACGACGCGGCGCGAAGCCGACAGCGCAGCCTCGAGCGGAATCACGATCAGCCAGAGCGCGACAAAGGATTCGATGCCGCCGGTAGCCGCGGCAACCATCATGATAAAGCCGGCCAGCGCCAGCGACGACAGGATATGGGCGCCATCGTAACGGCCGGTGCGCGACAGGAACCACGACAACAGGATCGGTGCGATCAGCCAGGCGAAGGCGGCGACCTCAAGCGCGGTGGGCGCACCGCGCATCGCCAGATAGACCGGAAACGCCGCGAACGCAGCCAGGCTGCCGAGCAGCCGCGGCGCCATGAAGGCGCGATGACGCGCGCGCGTCAGCGCATCATATCGTGCTGACGGATGCAGCAGCGCATCGAGACAATCGCGGATGATACTCAAAACACTCACGGCTTTTGCGCTTCGGCTTGTTCGTCTGGCAGGTTGACTTTGCTGACGCGCCGGAACGCCCCCTTTATCTTTGGCCCACCGTGTCAGAGCGAACTTAAGCGAACGCTAAGGCATCGCGGCCGGCCGGCAAACAGCGTGCATTCGCGGGGCATTAACCCGCCCCACGGCGTTCATTCGACCCGGATGGTGAACGACAGGTTTCCAGCGGAACGATCTATGGTTTCGAAATGGTGGACGCGCCGATTGCGCCCACTTTTTCGCCAGCATCAATCGAAAATTTACGCCGAATCGAATCATTCAAAATTTCAGCGAATTTTGGGCCAATTTACCTCAATGCAAACACTTGCGATTTATCGACGGCTGATAATCAGGAGCAAACTTGCGGGTTCGAACCGCAAATCAAAAGAGACGACCGGGGTCGCGAGATGTTTTTCCTGCTTCGCATGACATTCTGGCTCGGGCTGGTGCTCGTGCTGCTGCCCAGAGAAAAGACGCCTGAATCGGATAAGCTGCCGCAGATCGGCGCGTCGGAGGCCGTATCGGCCGCGACCGCGGCGGTCTCCGACATGGGCCAGTTCTGCAAACGCCAGCCGGCGGCGTGTGAGGTCGGCGGCCAGGCCGCGACCGTGCTCGGTCAACGCGCGCAGGACGGCGCGCGCAAGCTGTATCAGATCATCACCGACAAGCCGGACAAGCCCGACAAGAAGACGCCCGATCACACCGGTTCGGTCGGCGGCGCAGGCGACGCCGAAGCCAGGCTGGCCGAAACCTCGCCGCGCGACACGCTGACGCAAGACGATCTCGCGACGGCCTGGCGCGGCACGTCCGCACAATGACCGGTTAATGGCGGACAAATAGACCCGGAACCGGTTCCATTTTCGTCGCTTTCGCAACGCCCGCATCCTATATAACCGCTTAGAAATAGGACACGGGCCACGATGACGACGATCGACGAGATCAGGGAAAATTTTGAGCTGCTGGACGAGTGGGACGACCGTTACCGCTACGTCATCGAACTCGGCCGCACCCTGGCGCCGATGCCGGAGGCCGAGCATTCCGCGGCCAACAAGGTCAATGGCTGTGCCAGCCAGGTCTGGCTCTCAAAGCAGGTCGACCGCAGCGGCAAGAGCGAACCGCGCCTGAATTATCTCGGCGACAGCGACGCCCACATCGTCCGCGGCCTGATCGCGATCCTGCTGACGCTGTATTCCGGCCAGACGCCGCAGCAGATCCTGTCGACGGACGCGATCGCGGTGTTCGACGAATTCGGATTTCGCGAGCATCTAACGCCGCAGCGCTCCAACGGCCTGCGCTCCATGGTCGAACGCATCCGCTCCGATGCCCGCGAGGCGCTTGCCGCGGCGTCGTAGACAGCGTCATTGCGAGAAGCGAAGCGACGAAGCAATCCATCTATCGCCGGGCGGAGAGATGGATTGCTGCGCTTCGCTCGCAATGACGATCTATTTCCGCTTCCGCGCCTGTTGGCCGAGGCCCATCTTCTTGGCGAGCTGCGAACGGGCGACCGCATAATTCGGCGCGACCATCGGATAGTCGGGCGGCAGGCCCCATTTGTCGCGGTACTGTTCCGGCGTCATACTGTACTGCGTGCGCAGATGGCGCTTCAGCGACTTGAAGCGCTTGCCGTCCTCCAGACAGATCAGATATTCCGGCGTCATCGATTTCTTGATGGAGACGGCGGGCTTTGCCGGCTCCAGCGGCGTGTCGGGCCGGCCGCTCGAAACCCGCAGCAATGCGGCGTGGACCTGGCTGATCAGGTTCGGGATTTCGGACGCCTGCGTCGGATTGTTGCTGAGATAGGCCGAGACGATGCTGGCGGTCAGTTCGAGGGGCGTTTTGCCGGCGGAATCGGTCATGGCTCAACCTTCCTGGGAATTGCGAAAACGCGAGAGGCCGTGGGCTGCTGAAAGTATCCGGCCGCGTCTATACGCAGACGGATCCAATACAACTTCGCGAATATGACCGAATTACCGGGAATCTGACAAGAACACGGCGCTTTATTTTCAAACCGGATTGCCCGGCAAGTATTGTTCAGGGCCGTGCGTCGAGGTGCGAGCGCAACTCGTCGATGGAAGCAAAGCGCATCATGCCCTCGGGCATCTGGGCCTCGATCGAACCGTCCGAAAACAGCGAATAGGCCATACCGTCGACAACGCCTGACTTCAGCACCGTCACCGCCGGCTGTTCCCCGCCTCGCGCGGGCGCACCGTTCGCCTCGGCGAAAGTCGATGGCATGCGCTGGGCCCGCGGTTGCAGCGGCACGTCGCCGGGCTTCGAACGCTCCGTCTTCGGCCAGGCGTCATCGAACGATGGCGGGGGCGCTTCCGGCACCGGCGGCGGCGGTGCGGCCGACGGATTGGGACGAAGGTCCGACGACAGCAGATCCGGCGGCAGCGGCTCGCTGGTCCGTCCCTGCGCCCGCTCGCGCTCCTTCCGCGACGTCGAGGAAAACAACAGATTGCGCTTTGGCTTGGTCGCAGATGCCGCCTCGGCCGGCTCGGACTCCGGCAGCGCATCGCCACCTGGGCGCTCGCGCGTGGCGGCCTCATCCTGCCATGGCGGCGAAGACGGCGGTGCAGGCGTGGCGCCGCCGGCATTCTGCGCAGCCTCTTGATTGAACGGGAAACCGGCGTCGCCAGCCGCAGGCGACAGGCCCGGCGGAAGCACCGGCCGTACGGCAGCTTCACCGCGGAGCTGGGCCACGTCCCCACCGAGGCGGCGCGCGATATTCTGCAGTTCCCGCACCGCCACCCAGAGCCCGAGCATGAGCGCTCCGGTGCAAACGCCGGTCACGCCGGTCAAAATCAGCGTGTTGCCGGTACTGAATTCGTTAATCGTGATTCCGTAGCCGGTCGCCAGCAGGCCCGCCAAAACAAGGCCAATACCGGCAATCAACATGCCAACCATCATCGAACTAACCCCCCGGCTGCGCCCGAAATGCTCGCAAGCCGCCAACGCCACGATACTGTCATAATGTGTGCATCGCCAACCAGCAATTCTGCACAGAGTTCCTCAAAAGTCTCTTCGCTCGGAAAGCATTCCCAGCAAAAATTCTTCCGCCGATCGCTTCATTCAGGTGGCGTTCAGCCGCCTGCCGTATATCTACGGTCTACCAATTGATGCCAATTTGTTGCGTTGCATCAGGGAATTAGGTCACAATTCCTTATTACTTGTAAATGGAACTGCGCTATATGGATGCCGGGGATAGAGGCTCAAAAGCGCAAACGCTGGGCCATAGGGGACACCGGGTTAACCAATAGCCATGTCAGCCATCACGACATCTGCCCTCGATACGCCTGCGCGGCGCTCGGTGGAGCGGACCTGGGACGACCTTGCCGTGGTCGTGCTGGCCGCCGTCACCTTGGTCGCGGGCCTGACGTTCCGTGACTACGGGCTGGGCTGGGATGACTACACCCACGCCGAATATGCCGACCTGCTGCTCCGGATGTACGGGTCCGGTTTCAAGGATACCGGCGCGCTGTCGTTCGCCAACCTCTATATGTATGGCGGCGGCTTCGACATGGCGGCCGCCCTGCTGCACAAGATCATCCCGCTCGAACTGTTCGAAACGCGCCGCCTGCTCGGCGCCGTCGTCGGCGTCATCGGCCTTGCCGTGACGTGGCGGCTGGCGCGGCGCGTCGGCGGTCCGCTGGCCGGGCTCGCGACGCTGTTGCTGCTGGCGCTGTGCCCGACCTTCTACGGCCACATGTTCATGAATCCGAAGGACGCGCCGTTCGCGGTCTCGATGGTGATCCTGATCTTGGGCCTGGTGCGTCTTGCCGAGGAGTATCCCTCGCCCTCGCCGCGCACCATCCTGATCGTCGGATTTGGCGCCGGCCTTGCGATCGGCTGCCGGATTCTCGGTGGACTGGCGCTGATCTACGCCGTCGTCGGTTTCATTCCGTTGCTGATCGAGGAATACCGTACACAGGGGCTGCGCGAGGCCGTGCATCGCTTCGGCCATGTGGTCTACGTGCTGCTGCCGGGCCTCGTGTTCGGCTACCTGCTGATGGGTCTGGTATGGCCGTGGGCGATCATGGAGCCGGGCCATCCGTTCCAGGCGCTGACTTATTTTTCGCATTTCTTCGAAAAGCCCTGGAAGGAAATGTTCGACGGCGCGCTGGTGTCGGTGCCGGACATGCCGTGGTCGTACCTGCCGACGCTGTTCGCGTTGCAGCTTCCCGAAGTGATGCTCGCGCTGCTGTTCGCCAGAATCACGGGCACCTTCATGTCGCTGTCGCGTGAAGATGTGCCGGCCCGCCGCAAGAC
>JACDAG010000028.1 GCA_013695565.1 Bradyrhizobium sp. | reverse complement strand
CGCCGTGATCTCTTCGCCGGGTTTGGCCACCTTCATCATGTCCTGCACGAAGTCGTGGTAGGAATTGCCTTCATTGGCAAAGCGCACGCCGTCGCGCGTCACCGCGATCACGCCCGGTTTGGCGCGGTCGATGAAATGCGGCATGACACCCTTGCTGCCGTCCTTGCGCGTCGTGATCGAGACCGGCACCCAGGCCGCGGCATTCGGCAGCGAATCCTCGGCGCGGCCGCCGGCGGTTTCCGCCAGCCGTAATCCATCGCCGGTGTTGCCGATCGGGCCGGGCGAATAATGCTCGTTGCCGGTCGGCGCGTGCGGGAACATCGCCTTGCGTCTGGCCACATCATGCGGAAAGCCGCCGCAGGCGAGGATGACGCCGCGTTTGGCGATGACGCGGATCTTGCGTCCGTCGCGCTCGATGATGGCGCCGCGCACCGCGCCGTTATCGGCGATGAGTTCGCGCACAGGCGACGACAGCCATAACGGAATCTTCAAATCGAACGCCGATTTGGCGAGGCGTCCGGCCAGCGCATTGCCGTTGGTGAGATTCATGCCGCGACCATGGCGGATCACGTCGAGCAAATGTTTCGACAGCCGCTTGGCAACAAAAAGCGCCGAGGTCAGCGATTTTGTCGCGCGCATAAAATGGACGATCTCCTTGCCGGAGCCCAGCATCATGCCGAACACGGTCAGTTCGGGCAGGGGCGCGCCGATATCGTTGAGGTGCTCGCCGAGTTCACTTCCGTCGAATGGCCGCGTCACCATCGAGCGGCCGCCTTGCGCGCCGCCGGGGGCTTCGGCGTGATAATCCGGAAAGGTCAGCGGCATGTCGAAACGCACCGCGGTCTTCTCAGTGAAGAAATCCACCGCCTTGGGCCCGGCGGTCAGAAACGCATCGACGCGGGCGGCGTCGAAGGAGTTGCCGGCCTCATGGCGGAGATAGGTGCGCGCCTGGTCGGGGCTTTCGACGATGCCCCAGTTGCGCGCCAATGAGGTGCCGGGAATCCACAGCCAAGCCGCCGGAACGCGCGGTGGTGCCGCCAAAACGCGGCTCCTTCTCGACCACCAGGACCTTGAGGCCTTGATGTCCCGCGGTCACCGCGGCCGACAGGCCGGCACACCCGGAGCCCACCACCAGCACGTCGCATTCGAAAGTTTCTTGTTTGACGCCTGTCACACGTTTCCCCCGCGATCTGTTTTTTTGCAGCTAAGCAAGTTTTGACGCGTCTGTCTCTCGCCTCGTCCAGGCTCAGACGTCATCCTGAGGTGCGAGCGTAGCGAGCCTCGAAGGATGGACCACGGGCCGTTCTCATCCTTCGAGGCGCGCAAGCGCGCGCACCTCAGGATGACGGCGAGCAGGAAGTGGAGCCACTGGCCTACACCTTCGGCCGCAGCGAGCGTTGCATGTCCATGGTGTAGGTGTAGCGTCCTTCCGGATGCGTGGTGACGGTGACCTCGAACAGTTCCTCGCGCAGGCCGTAGTAGCGGCGCACCATGGTCAGCGCGGGCGAGCCGGGCTTGACCCCGAGCGCTTTTGCCAGTTTCGCCGGCATGCCGCGCGCGAACACTTCCAGCTGCGCATATTCGATGGTCTCGCCGAACATTTTCGCGATCTGCTCATGTACCGGTGTGCGACCGTGATCGCGCCGCTTCACCACGCCGGCGAATTTCCGCAGCACGTAGATTTCGACCCAGCCCAGGGGGTCTGCGAATTCATCGGAGCGGCGGATCGCCTCGATCAGGAACCAGTGCTTGCCCGGCTCGCATTTCAGGAGCGCGGCGAGGTTGCGGTCGGCGACAACATCGCTGGAGCCCACCACCTGGCGGTAGGTTTCGTTGGAATAGCGCAGCCACTCGTTCAGCGATTTGACGCTGTGCGTGAACAGCACCGGCGGCTCGGCCGCGATCACCACCGAGCCGAGCCCGGCCCGCCGCACGATCAGGCCCTGTTCGGTGATGATCCGCAGCGCCTCGCGCACGGTCTGGCGGCTGGCGCCAAAGCGCGCCATCAATTCGGTCTCGGTTGGCAGCAGTTCGCCGACCGGCGTCGCGCCGAGCCGGATTTCCTTCTGCAGCTCGGCGGCGATATCGCGATATCGCGTCGATTTGCGCGCTTCTTTTTTAGCGGCCATGTTGACCGTCGAGACATTGGACGGGCAGGCCTGACGACATCGACTGCAGCGACGCCTCGAACG
>JACDAG010000997.1 GCA_013695565.1 Bradyrhizobium sp. | reverse complement strand
CCGTTGGTGCGCAGGATGTCGTAAGCGGTCGTGGCGTGAAAATAGAAATTGGGCAGCGAGAACGACATCAGGAACCCCTCCGCCGTGAACGGCAGTTTACGTTCGCCGAGCGCGAAGATGACATCCTTACCGCCGAGCGCATTGACAGCTTCGGGCGTCAGCGCTTTCAAGGCGTCGCGCGCCTGCGTTACATGCGCCTGCAAGCCTGCGAAGTTGAACGGGGTCTTGAACGACGGCGGATTGAAGACGCCCTGCTGCACGCCCTCGATGGCGCCGCGGGAATGCTGGACAACGGAAATGATCTGGAAGCGGAACGGCAACATGTCCGCCGCCAGCCGCGTCTCGACGATCGCTTCCGGATCGATGTTGTTCTCTTCATAGTGGGCCAGCGCGCGGTCGAGAAAGCCTGAGACGGCGCCGAGGGTTTGCAGATAGTTCGCCACGCTGGCGTCGTAGAGCGAAAGTGCCATGTTCGATTCCCCCTGAGCATGCTTGTTTTTGACTGGCCAGATGTTAGTGCCGAAACCGGCCCGCTTGCAATCGGCGGCAGCTCAGACCGGCTTTTCCGGCGAAGTTTCCGCCGCGATCAGGCGTTCAAGCCTAGCTTCTTCCTCAGCCGTCAGCTTGAGCAAGCCTTGATCTTCCGTGTCGGGGAATTCCCGGCGGCGCCGGCTGTAGGTCCACAACGCCAGCCCGCCGCCCAAGAGCGCCAGCGGCGGCAACAGCCACAGCACCAGCGTATGCAGGTTAAGGCGCGGCTTCAGCAGCACGAACTCGCCGTAACGAGCCACCAGGAAATCCATCACCTGGCCGTCGCTGTCACCGGCCGCGATGCGCTCGCGCACCAAGAGCCGCAGGTCGCGCGCCAGCGGCGCCTCGGAATCGTCGATCGACTGGTTCTGGCACACCATGCAGCGCAGCTCGCGCGACAGATCCCGCGCACGCGCCTCCTTGCCCGCATCCGTCATGATCTCGTCGGGTTGCACCGCGAAAGCCGCCGGGCATCCGATCATCAGGAATGCGGCCAATGCGCCGGCAAGGAGCAGTTTCACTGGCTCACTCCGCCGCCTGCAGCGCGCGCGAGGCTTTTGCGGGCTTCGGCGCGCCGACCCGCAAGCGGCGATCCGACAGCGACAGCATTCCGCCGAACGCCATCAGTATCGGGCCCCACCAGATCATCAGCACCAGCGGCTTGTGATAGATGCGCACCGCGACCGCGCCTTCATTCGTGGTCTCGCCGAGCGAGATATAGAGCTGGCTCGCGCCGCGCGTCAGCAGCGCGGCCTCCGTGGTCGACGACCCCCTTGTGGTGAAATTGCGTTTTGACGGCAACATCACACTGAGCTGCGCGCCATCGAGACTGACGGTGAACTGCGCGATCATCTCGCGGAAATTCGGTCCCTGCCGCTGCGTGACGCCATCGAGCTTCAATTCGTAGCCGGCAACCTTGGCGACGTCGTTTGGCTTCAAGGTGCCGATATATTCGCTGTTCCAGGTGGTTTCGCAGACGATCCCGATCAGGGCGATTCCGACACCGGCATGGGCGAACGCCGTACCCCAGGTCGCCCGCGGCAATCCGCGCGCACGTTGCATCGCGGTCGCAAAGGGGACGCGAAACAACGCGGTGCGCTCGGCGAGATCGGTCATCGCGCCGGCGACGACGAAGATCGCAAGCCCGATCGCGAGCGGCGCAAACGTGCTGCCGCCAAAGGTCCACGCATACACCACCGCAATCGTGACCAGCGCGGCGATGCCGGCCGCGGTCAGCCGTTGCGCTGCGCCCAACAAATCACCGCGCTTCCACGCCAGCAGCGGCCCGAACGACATCGCCATCATCAGCGGCACGAACAACGGCCCGAAGGTCAAATTGAAGAACGGCGCGCCGACCGAGATCTTGTCACCGGTCAGGACCTCCAGCGCCAACGGATACAACGTGCCGATGAACACCGTTGCGCAGGCCGTGGTCAGGAACAGATTGTTCAGCACCAGCGCGCCTTCGCGCGAGACCGGCGCGAACAGCCCGCCCTGCTTCAGCGCCGACGCGCGCCAGGCGTAGAGCGAAAGGCTGCCGCCGATGAACAGACACAGGATCAGCAGGATAAAGACGCCGCGAGTCGGATCGGTCGCGAACGCATGCACCGAGGTCAGCACGCCCGAACGCACCAGGAAGGTGCCGAGCAGCGACAGCGAGAACGTCAGGATCGAGAGAAGTATGGTCCAGACCTTCAGCGCGTTGCGCTTTTCCATCACGACCGCGGAATGCAACAGCGCGGTGCCGGCGAGCCACGGCATCAGCGAGGCATTCTCGACCGGATCCCAGAACCACCAGCCGCCCCAGCCGAGTTCGTAATAGGCCCAGTAGGAGCCCATCGCGATGCCGAGCGTGAGGAATATCCACGCCACCAGCGTCCAGGGCCGCACCCAGCGCGCCCAGGCCGCATCGATCCGGCCTTCGAGCAGAGCCGCGACCGCGAACGAAAACGAAATCGAGAATCCGACATAGCCGAGATAGAGCATCGGCGGATGCACGGCCAGACCAATGTCCTGCAGCACCGGATTGAGGTCGCGGCCCTCGATCGGCGGCGAGCCAATGCGCAGGAACGGGTTCGAGGTGACCAGGATGAACAGGTAGAACGCCGCCGCGATCCAGGCCTGCACCGCCAGCACATGGGCGCGCAGCGACAGCGGCAGATTATTGCCGAAGGCCGCAACGAGACCGCCGAACAGCGCCAGGATCGCGACCCACAGCAGCATCGAGCCTTCGTGGTTACCCCAGACGCCGGTGATCTTGTAGAGCAGCGGCTTGGTCGAGTGCGAATTCTCGAACACGTTGACGACAGAGAAATCGGAACTGACGTGCAGCATCACCAGCGCCGTGAACGACACCGCAACAAACAGCAACTGCGCCAGCGCCGTGGAACGCGCGACATTCATCAAGGCGGCATCGCCCCAGCGCGCGCCGGCGATCGGTACCGTCGACTGGATCAGCGCCAGCGCGAGTGCCAGCACCAGCGCGTAATGTCCGGCTTCGGCGATCACTTCGACGCTCCCTGCGTCGGCGCAGGTTCCGCCGCAGCGCCCGGCTTGGCGCCGTAATCGTCTTTCCAGTGTCCTTGCTTTTTCAGCGCGTCGGCGACGTCCTTGGGCATGTAAGTCTCGTCATGTTTTGCCAATACGGTATCGGCCCTGAACACGCCGGATGCATCGAGTGCGCCCTCGGCGACGACGCCCTGCCCTTCACGAAACAGGTCGGGCAGGATTCCCTTGTAGGCAACGGGCAGCGTCGCAGCCCCGTCGGCGACGCTGAAATTGACCGCCAGATTGTCGCCGCGCACCAGCGATCCCGGCTGCACCAGGCCGCCGAGACGGAAGCGCTTGCCGGTCGGAATCTGCTTCTCGGCCGCCATCGAGGGCGTGGAAAAAAACACGATGGAATCGCGCATCGCGTTCAGCACCAGCGCCGCCGCCACCGCGAGCACCGCGAGCGAGCCGCCGATCATGGTCAAACGCCGCTGCTTGCGCGTCATGATAATCCTCTGTTTCCCAGCATGATGGTGTCCATCATCCATCAAGCCCGAGATTCTTCAGGCCCTCATTGAGCTGGCGCAAGCGTTCGGCATCGTTGGCGACGGCCTGGCGCGCGTCGGACAATGCGCTCGCCGCCTTGTCGCGCTCGCCCATCACCATATAGGCCCGCACCAGCCGCAGCCATCCCTCGACATCGTCGCCATTCTGCTTCAGCCGTGTAGCGAGCCGATCGACCATGCCGCGGATCATCGCGCCGCGGTCGGCTTCGTTCATGTCCTTGGCCGCAGCCATCGCGCCATCCGGCAGCGCCGGTGCGGCCGGACCGCCGACCCGCACCAGCGCGGCCTGCACCAGCGGCCGCCACGGCGCATCGGGTGCGGCCTTGGCCAGCATCGCGCGCCAGATCGCGGCGGCGTCGGTGCTGCGGCCGTCCTGCTCGGCGGCAAGCCCAAGGAAATAGCCGGCCTTGGGCTCGTCGGCGTTCAACGCAACCGCGCGTTCGAATTCGGCCTTGGCCTCCGCGGTGACGACGCCGCCGGCTGACCCCATCAGGGCCTCGCCGAGATCGGAGCGGCGCTCGGCGCTGTCGCCATTGTAGGTGATCGAATTGCGGTAGCTGCGGATCGCGTCGTCATAGCGGCCGAGCCGGACCAGAACCGGCGCCAGCACGCTCCAGCCGCGGCCATCGGTCGGATTTTTTTCCAGATGCGCCTCGACCTGCGCCACCAGATTGTCGAGCGGCTGGTTGACGTCGGCAGCACGGGTGCGGCCGGCGAGCGGGAAGTCGCCGAGCTGCGGCGATCCGACCGAGAGGTAGAAGGCAACCGCCGCGACCGGCAACCCCACCAGTGCCAAAACGGTCGAGGACCGGCGCAGCGTGACGTTCGCCTGCGCCGGCCGATCATTGTTTCCGTCCGCCGCCGCCAGCAGGCGGCGGCTGATCTCGACGCGCGCGGCGTCCGCCTCCGAGGGAGCTATCAGGCCGGCGGCGACATCGCGATCGATCTCGGAGAGCTGATCCCGGTAGACCGCCGCCTCGCTGCCGCCAGCCAGCGGCGCTGTGCTCCGGCTCAACGGCCAAAGCACGGCAAAGATCGCCGCGACCGTCATCAGCGCGAACACAAACCACAGCGTCATCAAGCAGTTCCCGGGCGGAACGGCGCGTTCAAAACAAGCGCCGATGCGCCGCTTTACACCACTGGCGGCAAGCCGGGCAATTGACAATTACTGGATCGAAGGGGGAGCGGAAAACCGCCAAAGGCACCGGTGAAGGCCGTCCGGCCCTATCCGTTGCGGGTGGACTTGCGCTCGGAGGATTTGCGCTCGTCGGTGACGGCATTTTCGGCCGCCCGGTTCATCAGCGACGCATAATCGTGGCCGAACAGGACCTCGCAGAAACGCACCGCCGCCTTGACCTGCATTTGCCGGTAGGCGCGCGCCTTGGTGTCACCGCCGCGCAGCGACTGCACCAGCCCCTCGGTGGATTGCTCGACATAATGCTGCAGGTCGGAATAGGTCCGCAGCGTGACCTCGTTGATTGCGAGCTCGCTGGCGTAGGTGCGGCACACCGCGACGAAATCGATCAAGGCGGCGGTTTCCTCGACCTCCGAAACATCGATCTTGGGAGCCGCCGAGATGTCCTTGTCCGCGCGCTGGCGCAGGATGCGGCGGACCCGGCCGGGCACGCTGTCGATTTCGGATTGCAGCGAATTGGAAATTTCGGCGCGGAGCGACGTCAGCTGCTTTCCCCACGTGGAATCATTGCGCAGATCGAGTTCAGTGCGCAGGCCGCGCACGCCGTCATGCAGGAATTTCAGCTGTTCGCCGACATTGTCGAACTGGCCGCGCCTGATATCGGTGCGCAGACAGGCCGCCAGGAACGAGAGATCGTGCAGCGCTAGCGTGACGGCAATGCCGAAGGGCGTCGCAGCAACGCGAATTTCATCATCGGACGCCGCCATCTTGATCGCGAGGCGGATGATCTGCCAGGGCGCCGCCAGCCGCTGCATGATCAGCGACAGCGCGAACGGCAGCAATTGCGGCGTTTGCAGCGAGGGAACATTGAGCGCCGTGGTCACCGCGCTGATCTGGGAATCCGTGAAGGCCCGTAACTGGCTCGGAAGCCTGCTGCCCAGCGTTTCCATCGCCTCGCGCGCCCGCAGCACCGATCCGATCGACAACAAATCCTCGACGACGTTGGGCGGGCCGATACGGGCCAGCGAACGATGCCTGTCGTCGCCTGCCTCCGGTGTCGCGACCTTGGCGATAGCCTCGCCGGCGGCCATCTGGAATTTGCGCGTCTCGGATTCGAGTTTTCCGGTCGAGCCGCTCTGCCTGATCTCCGCCAGTGCCGTTTCAAAGGCCAGCGCCTGATCCGGCGCGCCGTCCCGGGCGAGCCATTGCCAAATCGGCTGCAGCGAGGTGCGCCGGATCTGCCCCACCCGCATCGGGAAATTGCTTTCGACCAGAAACGGCTCGATCGGGCGGAACAGCAGGCGGGCGGGATCGTCGGTCCGCGGCCGCACCTCTTCGTCTTCCTCGGTTCCGCGCACGACCTTGCGCAACTGCTCGAGCACGAAGGTCGCGACAGCGATGTCCTCGCCGCGCTCGATCGCGCGCTCGAACTCCCGCATCAGCAGCGCCTGCGCCTGAGGCGGGAGCTGGGCGAGATAGTCCCTCAGCCGCTCGGTCGATGTCTGGCTCATGCGCCCGGTTTGGATGTGCGTGTGTCGTCCGGACGGCAAACGCGCGTCCAGTGACAATCATAAAAGTGTGCGCGTTAAGAAGTCGTTTAGGAATGATGAAATCAAGGGCGTCACAACCGGTTCCCGAACGGAATCGATTGCTCAAACCCCCGGCAGCACCAGTTCGGCCCGCAACCCGCCGATCGGGGCGTCGCCCAGCATCAGGCTGCCACCATAGAGGGCCGCGAGATCGACCACGATCGAGAGCCCCAGTCCGGACCCCGGCTTTGATTCATCCAGGCGCTGACCTCGCCGCGAAGCCTGTGCGCGCTCGGCGGCCGACAGCCCGCGGCCGTCATCATCGACGATGATCCGCAGCTTGGGCCCGGCACTGGGCGTCGCCGGCGGCTCGACCAGCACCTCGATGAAGACCTGCGAGGCGGCCCATTTGCAGGCGTTATCGACCAGATTGCCGGCCATCTCCTCGAGATCCTGGCGTTCGCCGCGAAACTTCGCCTGCGGATCCGCCTTGAGGTTGATGCTGAGGCCGCGATCGCGATGGATCTTCTCCATGGTCCGCCGCAGCGCCTCGATCGCGGGCGCGACCTCGGTGACGGTGCCGACGACGGTGACCCGCGCGGCGATACGGGCGCGCTCCAGATGATGGGCCAGCTGATCGCGCATCACGTCGGCCTGCTCCAGGACCTTGCCGGCAAAGGAATCGAGGGGGTGTGCGGCGGCCTCGTTGACGATCACCGACAACGGTGTCTTGATGGCGTGGGCGAGATTGCCGACATGGGTCCGCGCGCGCTCGACGATTTCCCTGTTGGCGTCGATCAGCGCGTTGGTCTCGCGCGCCAATGGTGCGATTTCGACCGGGAATTCGCCCTCGAGCCGTTCGGCGCGGCCGGAGCGGATATCGGCGATCGATTCCGAGATGCGCTTGAGCGGTGCAAGGCCGAAGCGGACCTGGAAGATCGTGGTCAGCAGCAGCACGATCCCGAGCGCCGCAAAGGTGCCGCCGAGATAATAGTCGAAGCTGCGCGTCTCATCGAAGATCTCGCTGGCATCGCCGGCGACGCCGATCAGGAATTTGCCGTCGGCGCCGAGGTCGACCGGGCGCTCCACCATCCTTAAATTCTGTCCCTCGGGGCCATCGACATAGCCGAGACGGATGCCGGCCGCGGTCAGTTCGGCGCCGTGCTCTTCGAGCTTCGGCAGCTTCTTGTCCCACAGCGAACGCGACACCCGCGGTTCGGCCTTCTCGCCGTCGGTACGGACAACCTGCCAGTACCAACCCGACAGCGGCAGCTCGAACAACGGCTCGCCGAGCGACTGGAACGGGTGGTCGGGCGGCTCGTCCGGCGTTGCGACCTCGGCGATCAGGGTGCGCAGATAGAGATTGAGGCGGCGGTCGAACGCGCGCTCGGTGGCGTCGCGATAGACCGACGACAGCACGACGCCTGTAATGATCAAGATCACCACCACCCACGCGGTCGCCGACAGGAACAACCGTGTGGCGAGCGAAGAGCCGCGCATCAGGGCACGATCCCGAACAGGAGAGGCCGGATTTCGGACAAAATCATGCCCGAACAAAAGGCTAAGCGCGTTGCTTCTTCAAGACCTTTAATCACGCACCCTTAATCAGGTCCCCGGCGACGGCGGCGTCAGGAGATAGCCGAGCCCGC
Organism: Bradyrhizobium sp.; assembly: GCA_013695565.1. Taxonomy (GTDB): domain Bacteria; phylum Pseudomonadota; class Alphaproteobacteria; order Rhizobiales; family Xanthobacteraceae; genus Bradyrhizobium. The sequence continues at coordinate 1,005 of JACDAG010000997.1, read as the reverse complement.
GCACGGTCTGGATGATATCGACGTCGAGCTTCTTGCGGATACGGCCAACAAACACTTCGATGGTGTTGGAATCGCGGTCGAAATCCTGATCATAGAGATGCTCGACCAGTTCGGTGCGCGACACCACACGCCCGGTGTGATGCATGAGATAGTCGAGCAGACGATATTCATGCGAGGTCAGTTTAACCGAATTACCGTTGACCGTAACCTTGTTGGTACGTGTATCCAGCGAGACCGGACCGCAGGTTAGTTCCGACTGGGCGTGACCGGCCGAGCGGCGCAGCAACGCGCGGATCCGGGCGAGGACTTCTTCGAGGTGAAAGGGCTTGGCAACATAGTCGTCGGCGCCGGCATCGAAGCCCTGCACCTTGTCGCTCCAGCGGTCGCGCGCGGTCAGGATCAGCACCGGCATCGCACGCTTGTTGCGGCGCCATGCCTCCAGCACCGAGATGCCGTCCATCTTGGGCAGGCCGATGTCGAGGACGACGGCGTCGTAGGGTTCGCTGTCGCCGAGGTAGTGCCCTTCCTCGCCGTCGAACGCGCGATCAACGACATAACCGGCATCCGTCAGCGCGGTCGTCAGCTGACGATTGAGATCCGGGTCATCCTCAACGACGAGCAGGCGCAAGCTAGCCTCCAATGGTGAGCTTCAAGAAACCTGCCTCAAGATGAGGCTCACCGGCGTGAACGGGCAATGAACAGGCCACCTGGTGCCATGTTACTTTTTCTTCATGGCAGCCTGCAACGGCGCGGCCGTCGGTCGCAGGCCAACGCCTAACATGGCGAATCGGGTGCCCCAAGAAGGCCAAAGCAGGCCAAAAGGCCGCAACGGCACACGCGCGGCTAGCGACCGGCCGCTCCCATGACCACGATGAAATCGACGGGTCCGCCCGGCCGGTCGTCAAACACCCCGACCGTAAGCCGCCCGGTGCACCAGGCGGCGGTGTCTAGGTTGGTGCGGCCTTCATACAATAGCGGGCCGTCGGGATCATTGTCGTGGCCGTG
>JACDAG010000300.1 GCA_013695565.1 Bradyrhizobium sp. | reverse complement strand
CAGCGCGATGGTCCAGCCCAGGAAATAGCCGGCACAGGCACCTGACACCGCCTGGCCGGCCACGGCCACCTCCCATGAGGCTCCCAGTTTCATCGCCGTCACCACGGCGACGGCGTATTGCAACACGAAGATCGAGACGTTGCGAAGCAGAGGAACCACGCTGCCGGGACGCATGATGCGGCCGGTTGTACCATCGATCGTCACGGACCGCGGCCCGGTGGTGAGGGCCAATGCCGCAAAGGCGGCCGCACCGGCCACCCCGACCAGCAGCAACTCGATCGATCTTGCGCCCAGCACCAGCCGGGAAAGTCCCATCAGGAAAAACACCGCGGGAATGATCAGCATTCGCGGCAGCGGCTGCGAGCTTGGCCGCAGCGCCACGCATCCCTGCCATATCAGCAGAGCCAACAGGGCAAATACCCATGGTGGCGTGTTGGTGAAGATGGCAATGGCGGTCCGCATGTCAGGCTCCCAGATTCTCCGGATTCATTCAGATGGTCGTGCCGCGATGATTTCCTGCAGCATTGCGACGTGGCGGGCGAAGGCGCCGCGCCCTACGGCGGTGGCCGTCACGGTGGTCTGCGGCTTCTTGCCGACAAAGGCTTTTTCCACCGCGACATAGCCGGCCTTCGACAGCGTCTCGATGTGGGCGCCGAGATTGCCGTCAGTGGCGCCGGTGAGCTTTTTCAGCCTGGGGAAATCAAGCCCCGTGCCCGATGGCAGCGCGTTCAGCGCGGCCATGATTCGCAACCGCAGCGGCTGATGGATGATGTCGTCGAGTTCGGCCATCGCTATACCCGGCGCATCCAGAGCCCACCCAGGATGAGGCCGCCGCCGTTGACGACCGCCATCCACGGCTCGAACCAGTTGCCGGCCAGGAAATAGCCGATCAGCGTCAGCGCGGAGATGCCGACGCCGATGACGACAAAGGCGAACCCGACCCACAGCCCGGCGATGGTGTAGAACAGCATGAAATAGATCGCCCAGAACACGCTGAGTTCACGCGGCCCGAAATGAGCGAGCACACAGGTTACGAGCCCGAAGGCGAAGAACAGCAGGAACGCCATCAGTGTGCGCAAATCGAAGGTGCGCACGCCGGTCCGCGAATGGGTGAACGCGCTGACCACGAAGGAGCCCACGATGCCGACCACATTGACCGCGATCCAGATATAGCCGGCATAGCGCGGAAGGGCGAACGCGGCGACATTGGCCGCGAACACCAGGGCGCCCCACAGGATCATCAACAGGCTCGCGAGATTGTAGATCCGCGACTGACGGACGCGGCGCGCGATGTCGTCGATGTCGGCGAGCGCCTCGGAAGCTTGCTGGCTGTCGATCATGTAGGTCTCCTCCCGATCGCAATTACGACCCGGCTATACCACGTGTTGCAACGTCCTCGGCGATGGCAGATACCGCGCGGGGCACGCTGACGATGCCCATGTGATTGATGCCCTCGATCAGCTTCACATCGACCGGCGTCCTGGCATCGCGCACCGCCTCGACGTATTTGTCCGCGAACATCAGTTCGTCGTCGGCGCCGGAGATGATCGAGACCGGCCCGGAGGCGTTCGCGAGGTCGCGGCGGAAATCCCGGCTGACGGCAAAGTTGCGCATCAGGCGGTCGCTATAGGTGCCGACCAGATTCTTTTCCGAATTCGGCGGCACCGCAAAGGCGAGCACCGGCAGCGCCTCGCAACAGCTCACACCGATGCCGCGCAGCGCGGTCAGCCCGAGGATGCGCGGGATATCGGCCTTGGCCCAGCCGCCGGAATTGGGCCGGGTGGTCGGCGCGTCGTAGCCGAGATAGGGCGCCAACAAGACGGTGCGCGTGAACAGTTTCTGGATCGGCGAGCCCGCGACCCGCAGTGCAAAGCCGCCGCCGGAGGAATGGCCGACCAGTGTCAGCGCCGCATTCGGCGCGGTCTTGCGAATGAGACCGACAAAGTCGGAAAGATCGTCCTCGAGCTGGCCGACATAGCCGATGTCGCCCCGCGTGCCTGAGGTGCCGTGGCCGCGAATATCGACCGCCCAGGTTTCAACGCCGCGGGCCGCCAACGCCGAAGACAGCGCGTGGATGGTGCCACCGCTCGATCCGGAGGAACCGTGCATCACGATGGCGGCGCGGCCGGTCGTCGGGGCAGTTATTGGATAGTGGCGGAAGCCGAGCGCGCTGCCGTCCCGTGCCTGAAACCGCTCGACCGCGGGCAAGGTGCTGAGATCGACGGTGCCGCGGGCTGCCGAGATCGACGGCAGTTCCGGGGGACGCGCCAGCGGCGTGGCGACCAGGGCCGTGATCAGCAGGGCGAGCGCGCCGACGCCGCTAAGGGTCCATTTCAGCAGGCTTAGGGAGCCACGAAGCACAGGTTTCAACATTGACGGACCTCTTCATATTTCACAGAATAGAGAACTCTGTATCACAGAGTATATGGTTCCGCAAGGTCCGGGAATCGGTGGCGGATTGGTGGGGGATCGATTGGCGGGGATAAGCAAAAGTCCCTACCTTGCGCGAAAGCCCCAAAAGCCCGAATCGATTGCCGATGCCCGCAGCGGAAAACCTGATCAACGCGCCCGAATTCACTGTCTCGGAACTCTCCTCCGCCCTGAAGCGGACGGTTGAGGACGCCTATGGCCATGTCCGGGTCCGCGGCGAAATATCCGGCTTCCGCGGGCCGCATTCCTCCGGCCACTGCTACTTCGCGCTGAAGGACGAGAGCGCCAAGATCGAGGCGGTGATCTGGAAGGGCGTGCATTCCCGCATGCGGTTCAAGCCGCAGGAGGGGCTCGAGATCATCGCCACCGGCAAGCTCACGACCTATCCGGGCTCGTCGAAATACCAGATCGTGATCGAAGCCATCGAGCCCGCCGGTATCGGCGCGCTGATGGCGCTGGTGGAAGAGCGCAAGAGGAAGCTCGCCGCCGAAGGTCTGTTCGACGAAGCCCGCAAGCAATTATTGCCATGGCTGCCGGAAGTGATCGGCATCGTGACGTCGCCGACCGGCGCTGTGATCCGCGACATCCTGCACCGGTTGCAGGACCGCTTTCCGCGCCGCGTGCTAGTGTGGCCGGTGAAGGTGCAGGGCGAAGGCTCCGCCGAACAGGTCGCCGCCGCGATCCGCGGCTTCAA
>JACDAG010000939.1 GCA_013695565.1 Bradyrhizobium sp. | reverse complement strand
TTGTCCACGATGTCGAGGCTGCGCAGATAGACGAGGCCATCCGGACCGCCGAACCCGTTGGCGAAGGCGGGCGGATCGCTGTAGCCGTGGCCGGTCTGGTCGAGCGCCAGGACCACATAGCCGCGGCGGGCAAACTCGATGGCAAAGCCGTCCTGGGTCTCGCGCGAATTGATGTAGCCATGGACGGCGAGAATGCCCGGAGCTGGAATCTGTGGTGTGGCATTGGCCGGTATATAGAGCAGGGCACTCATGGTGTTGCCCTTGGCGCCCTTGAACCTGACGTCCTGGATCCGGATGCCGCCGGCGGTCTGGGTCAGATGGGCCAGCAGTCCGCCGGCCAGGATGAGGAGAACACCGACTATCGCCAACGACCATCGGCCGCGCATGGACGTCTCCTCTTTTGGCCTCAGCCGTTGAACCGGCCGCCTGGTTGTTTGCAGCTTCGCTTTGAGTGTGATTGTTAGCCTATCCGAAAGCGGGAAGCGTACAAGCCGCGTGCGATTTGGCCCAATTGAGGCTTTGACCGAACTTTCGGAAACGCTACTAACCCTGTTGTCTGGCTTGAGAATTCCGGCCGCTGTCGTGGCCGGTCATCGAGACATGCAATGAGACTTTGAATCAGGTGCTTCGTATCCTGATTCAAAACCTTCAGAAGTTGAATCAGCTTCCGAACTTGAATCAGAAAGTGATGCGAGAAATGTCCGGGTCTGGGACCGATAAAACCAAGTCTGGTTTGGACTTAGCTGGACCTGTTGTGATCCTTGTCGAACCACAGCTCGGCGAGAATATCGGCATGGCCGCGCGAGCGATGGGCAATTTCGCTCTTTCCCGTTTAAGAATCGTAAATCCGCGCGACGGCTGGCCGAACGTCGCTGCGCAACGCGCGGCGGCCGGCGCCGATCAGATTCTGGAGAGCGCCGAATTGTTCGACACAGTCGAGCAGGCGGTCGCGGATCTGACGCTGTTGTTTGCGACCACCGCCCGTGCCCATGACCAGGCCAAGCCGGTGGTGGCGCCCGCGGATGCCGCGGTCGAGATCGCAGCCCATGTCGCCGGTGGCCAAGATGGCGGGGTCGGCATCATGTTCGGCCGCGAGCGCTACGGACTCCAGAACGAGGAAGTGGCGCTCGCCAACCGGATCATCACCTTCCCGGTCAACCCCGGTTTTGCCTCCCTCAATCTGGCGCAGGCGGTGCTCTTGATCGGCTATGAGTGGTTCAAACTGTCGACCGGCGGGGCGCTGCCGTTCGCGATGCCCGAACATTCCGAGCCCGCCTCCCAGCACCAGATGCAGGCCTTCTTCGACAATTTGATCCGGGAGCTCGACAAGGTCGAGTTCCTCAGGCCGGTGGAGAAGCGCGACACCATGCTGGTCAACCTGCGCAACATCTTCACCCGGATGGACCCGACCAAGCAGGACATGCACACCCTCCATGGGGTGGTGATGGCAATCGCCGAGGGCCGCAAGGGACCGGCCAAGGGCGGCGTGCTCGACGGCGAACAGGCGACCCGGCTGCGGGCGCTGCTGGCCGAACATAGCCAGGCCGCCGCACCTTCCGAAAACGGAACCGTCCGCGGGCTGGCCCGATTGCTGCGCCGTAACCCGACCGACGCCGAGCGGATGCTGTGGCAATCCCTGACCCGCGACCGCCGCTTCGCCGGCCAGTTCAAGCGCCAGACCCCGGTCGGCCGCCACATCCCGGACTTCGTCTCCTTCGTGCATCGGATCGCGATCGAGCTGGTCAATCCGTCCGAGTCGGACGCGATCGTCGCCGACCGCGCTGCGCGGCGGAGCTGGCTCGAGGCGCGGGATTACCGGGTGGTCGAGATGCGGGTGGCGGATGTGGAGAGGGATCTGGAGGCCGAGTTGGGGCAGCTGGAGGCGAGCCTTCGGCAGTAAATTAATTGGGGCGAGCAAGGGCGCACGGCGCCGTCATCCCGGCGTTTTCGGATCTCGTCGACGCCGAGCGACACCGTGTGACCCCTGTCACAGCGACGCGAGGGGTGCTGCGGCATTGTCCTGCCATCGACGGCGGAATGATCCGCCCGATCTGAAAAGGATGACGACAATGCAGAACATGGAACAGAAGAACTCGGAAATCCGCGAGCTGACCGATGCAGAGCTCGAGGCCATCAGCGGCGGGAACTGGCTTACCGACATTGGGGGCTGGATCGTTCGCCGCTTGAAAGGCCCCGGCGACCTGCGCCCCGCGACCCGTCGTCCGGACTGACATTGTTTTCAGACTGACCCCCGCGACGGCAGCGCCGATCGCGGGGGGCAGTCTGCGTTTTTGTAGGGTGGACCAAGGCGCGCAGCGCCGTGCCTACCACCTATCCAAACGGTTGAATGGGAGCGCATCTTCTCCGCGGCTCGCAATCTCATGATTCTCTAGACGCCCGCCTGCCGTGAACGGGCGGGCGCGATCCCTAGCGCCTTCATGCGCGATGCCAGCGTGGTTGGTTTGAGGTCGAGCATCGCGGCGGCGCCGTTCGAGCCGAATACCTTGCCGTTGCAGGCGGCAAGTGCTGCGAGAATGTTGGCGCGCTCCTGGTCGCGCATTTCGGCCGAGGTCATCACGGCCGGCCGCACGTCGCTCTTCTGGCGGCTGG
>JACDAG010000917.1 GCA_013695565.1 Bradyrhizobium sp. | reverse complement strand
CCGCTGTGCAGGCGGCGGCATAGGCGAGATCGCGATAGGGCGGGAACCGGCCCCAGGCCTTGTTGCCGCCGTTCAGAAGATCGAAGCAGATCGCGCCGGGCACGATCGGTATCACCGCGTCGCGGATGCGCAGGCCGCGGCCCTGTTCGGCGAGCCAGGCCTGCACACCGCCGGCGGCGTCCAGCCCGAGCGCCGAGCCGCCGGAGAGCGTGATGGCGTCGACGGCCTCGACCGTGGCTTCAGGCTCGAGCAGGGCGGCATCGCGCAGACCGGGCCCGCCACCGCGGACATCGACCGACGCAACGACGGGATGATCGAAAATGATCGCGGTGACGCCCGACGCAACGAAAGCGTCGTCGGCGTGGCCGACGCGGACGCCGGAGATATCGGTGAGGAGGTTTTTCAAGATGGCAGTCCGTCAGGGGCGCACATGCTACGGCTTCGATGTCTGGTTATCGCCACCGATGTGTCAACCGTCAAGAATGTTTCAGCTGTCCAGCGCCAATCGCAGCATCCTGGCGAGTTCGGATTTGCGATAGGGCTTTGCGAGCAGCAGCACGCCGGAATCGAGGCGGCCGTGATGAACGATGGCGTTCTCGGTATATCCTGACGTGTACAGGGTTTTCAGCGACGGGCGCCGCTTCAGGGCCTCGTCGACCAGTTGGCGGCCATTCATTTCGCCGGGCATGATGACGTCAGTGAACAGCAAATCCAGGATCGGCACGGCATCGATGATCTGCAGGGCTTCGCGGGCATTGGCGGCCTCGAACGTGGTATAGCCCAGGCTCTCGATCTGCGTCATCACGTAACGGCGCACCAGCGAGTCGTCTTCGACGACGAGAACGATCTCGGTGCCGCCCTCGACATTGGCTGATATCGCGGCTTCGGCGGCAGTCTGGTTCAATCCCGTGGCACGCGGCAGGTACATCTTGACGGAGGTGCCGTGGCCTTCCTCGCTGTAGATCTTGATGTGCCCGCCCGATTGCTTGACGAAACCGAACACCATGCTCAGCCCGAGGCCGGTGCCCTTGCCGACCTCCTTGGTGGTGAAGAAGGGATCGAACACCCGCTCGACGAGGGCGGCAGGGATACCGGTGCCGGTATCGCTCACGGCCACCATCACATAACTGCCGGGCGTGACCTCGCTATGCATGCCGGCGTAGTTTTCGTCGAGATAGATGTTGCTGGTCTCGAGCGCGAGCTTGCCGCCGTTGGGCATGGCGTCCCGTGCATTGAGGGCGAGGTTGAGAACCGCGGTCGAGAGCTGGTTCGGATCGACCAGGGCGGTCCATGCGTCCTCGGCCAATAGCGGCGTGATCTCGATGTTTTCGCCGAGCGTCGGGTGCAGCAGTTTGGCGGCTTCCAGCACCAGCGCATTGACGTCGACTTCAAGCGGTTGCAGCGGCTGCTTGCGGGCAAAGGCCAATAGATGCTTGGTCAGATTGGCCCCGCGCTCGGCGGCCTCGTCGATCAATCGGGTGATGGCGACGAGTTCGGGCTTGTCGGCAACGGATTCCTCCAGAATTCCGATGGTCCCGGTGATCACGGTCAGGATGTTGTTGAAGTCGTGCGCGACGCCGCCGGTTAGTTGGCCGATCGCATCCATCTTCTGGATGTGCCGCAATTGGGCTTCCGCCGCCTGCTTCTCGGTGAGGTCGCGGCCGATGAAGAAATGCCGTTTCACCGGCTCCGACCACGTGCCGGTCCAGTTCAGCGCAACAGCCGTTCCGTCCTTGTGGACGTAGCGGGTTTCGAAATTGCGCAATTGCTTTCCACTCCGCGCCGCACGCATCTCATTGCGGGTGCTATCGAGATCGTCGGGGTGGATGAAATGGATCGCGCTGTTACCGATCATTTCGGCCGGATCGTAGCCGAGGATGGCCTTGGCGCTGGGGCTGACCTGAATGAAATTCCCACTCCTGTCGGTCACGAAGATGAGGTCGTGCGAGGTCTCGAAAATGCGCTGCCGTTCCTCGATCTCCTGATTGAGCGCCTTTTGCGTCCGCTTGTTCTCGGTAATGTCGCGCGCGACTTCCGATGCACCGACAATCTCACCGGACGCCGACCAGATCGGCGAGATGGTCAGCAAGACATCTACCGTCCGGGCGTCCTTGTTGATGCGCAGGGTCTCGTAATCCTCGATCCTTTCGCCGTGGCCGATTTGTTCGAGGATGTTGCGGACCTCATTGCTCCGGTCCGGCGGGATAATGAGATCGATGTGCCTGCCGACAGCTTCGATCGAAACGAATCCGAACAGGCGCTCGGCAGCGCGATTCCATGCGGTAATGATACCCTCGAGCGACGTCGTTATAATAGCGTCGTTGGATGATTCGACGACCGCGGTGAAAAGGCGGTCGCGTTCGGTGCGCAGACTTCGCTCGGAGGCAGCTTCGCGGCGCAATGTGCCGAGCAGGCGGACCAGTTTCGCCTGCAAGCCGACATTGTCGGTCAGCAGCACGGCGAGCACGAAGCTTGCGCCGCCGAGCCCAAAGATGCATCCGAGATAGAAACCCGCATCATACCTCGCCACATTCAGGATCGCGGACAACGCGATATCGAACAGCCAGGCGCACAGCACGACCATCAGCCAGATGTCGAGGACGGAGTAGGGCTTGCGAAACCACAACACCGCGAGCGCCCCGAGACTGAGACACCACACCGTCGACACCACCCCGAGCATGATCGGCGTGTAGTGACCGCCGCTGAGCAATACCGGCAGAAGGTTGTGTTGGGCGGTGACGATCCAGGTGAACAAAGCCATCGCGGCAGACACCGCCACGATGCTTCCAAGCACCGCGCTGGCGGTCGAGCCCTTTATCTTGGTGCCGTTGTCGATGACTTTCAGCAGCGCGTAACCGAGTACGAGCAACGGAAACACGCCGTGCCAGACCATGTAGAGCCAGACGGTGGTCTGCGGACCCGCGTCCAGCAATCCGCTGGGCGCAAACAGGCCGGGGAAGGTCAAGGCGTGGACGATGGCGGCGGCGGCAGTGAACAAATATCCGCTGGCGAGCAACAGCAACGCCCGCGCGCGCGATACCGCAAACTGCGAAAACAACAGAATGGCTGTGATGAGATCGTTGATCGCCAGCGCGGATTGATAGCTGGCAACGAACGCCGGCACCGGGGCCAGCGGAACACCGGCGAACGGAACGGCGCACGCGAACAGAACCACCGAGACGCCGATGACAGCAAGGGCGGCCTTGCGATCACGGCTGGACGCCGGCAGGGTCGATAGAAAGATGTTGCGTTCGTCAGCCGTCTGCATTGTTGTCCCCGGCAAACTGGCATCGAACGCGCCATTGAACCAGTACCAAATGCGCGAACATTAACCTATCCACCGAAGGGGCGTCTCTTAGCCGATATCAGGAGATCGATCGGGAGACAGGCGGACTGGAACACGCCAGGGGACGCGGAGCCGCCCGAGTGCCGGGCGGTGGAGTGATACGGCAACTCTACCGTGGGGTCGGGCCGGATGAAATCAACCCAAGGTTACATCCTACCTGTTCGATCCCCGGCCGGAAAGGCTGTTCCGGGTAACCGTCCCTTTACCGAGACGTCGAATAATGCACGGCGTTGCGCCTTGCTCCGGAATTTTATCATAGACTGTTGCGCGACCGATCCGAGATTCTTTTCATGCCCCGCGTTCTAGTGATTGACGACCAGTCCGATGTGCGCACGATGATCTCGATCGTGCTGCGGATCAACCATTTCGACATCGTCGAAGCCGCCACCGCCGAAGCGGGCTTGAAGGCATTCGAAGAAGCCGATTTCGACCTCGCGATCGTCGATATCTTCCTGCAGGGTTCGAACGGCTCTGACCTCATCGCGACGATGCGCGAACGTGTGCCGGATCTGCCGGTTGTCGCGATATCCGGCATCACGGCGCTCGACTTCCTGTCCAAATCCCCGGAGCTGGCCGAAATCGTCTGCCTGCAAAAACCGTTTCGCCCGAGCGACCTGACCCGTGCGGTCGCAGCGGCGCGGGAAGCGGTGCGGCCCTCGGCAAAAGCCGTTGCAGGGGCGGCGCTGTAGTCCGCATCTCAGGGCTTTTTGGACGCGTTTTCTACCGCAGATAAGTCTACGCAATCTGCGTAAACTTGATTGCCATGCGAACCGGAGTCCATTCCGCATCAAGTGCGGGACAGGCTTTCGCGGGAAAACGCTCTTGCCGTCTAAGGCCGCGCCAATTTTCCGGCGCGCCTGCTGCTGCTCCCCTCTGCCATGGCCTCATGGGGCGGAGCCGGATCCGACGCCACCTGGGGCGGGGAAAGCGGGACAGAGAGACGGCAAATGAGACCTTCGGGGCGCCAATCGAACTCGGCTTTTCCGCCGAGTTGTGACTCGATGCTGGCGATGACGCTCCTCGTTCCGAAACCCCGCGATGCCGGTATCTCGACCGCGGGCCCGCCGGTTTCCATCCAGACGATGCCGAGAACGCCGGCCTCGAGCCCCCAGCTCACCGATAGCCGGCCTGTCAGCGTTGACAGGGCGCCATACTTGGCCGAATTGGTGACGAGTTCGTGCAAGGCCAGCGCCACGGTCTGGGCGGTTGCCGGCTGCAACTGCACCTCGGTGCCGCGCAATGCAATCTGATCGCCGGTCGAATAGGGCGCCAGCTCCTCCTCGATCAGCTTTCCTACTTCGGCGCCCTGCCAACTCGACAGCGACAGCACGGTATGAACCCGCGCGAGCGCGGTGATCCGCCCCTCGACCGAGCGGATGTAGCTCTTGACGTTTTCCCCGCGCGTCAATCGCACGATCGATTGCGCCAGCGCCAACGCATTCTTGGCGCGGTGATCGACCTCCCGGGCCAGCAGGTTCTGGCGTTCTTCGGCCTGCTTGCGTTCGGTGATGTCGACGGTGACGCCGCTGACGCGGACGACGCGGCCGTCTCTGTCGGTGCTTGCCGCCGCCGTTCCCGCGCACCAGCGCACTTCGCCATCGGGGCGGATCACGCGAAATTCCGCCTCGTACGATTTCGCGCCCCTGGCAAAACTCGCCCACGCATCGTGCAGTTCGGGAACGTCGTCCGGATGAATCAGGGCCTGAATATTGGCCGGCGTCAATTCAAGGCTGCCGGGATCGACGCCGAGAATTTGATACTGGCCTTCGTCCCACATCCAGTCGCCGTTGACCCAGTCCCAGTCCCAGGATCCCATCTTGCCCGCGGCAATCGCCAGGCTGCGGCGCTGCTCGCTTTTCAACAGCCGCGTGTGGGATTCTTCCAGTTCGGCGGTGCGGGCACGAACCCGGTCCTCAAGTTCGACGTTGAGCCGTTCCAGTTGCCGGGTCTTGCGATACAGTTCGGCAAACACCTTGATCTTGGCGCGCAATACTTCCGGCACCACCGGCACCGGGACGTAATCGACCGCGCCCATCTCATAGCCGCGCAGGCGATCGAGATCGCTGACCTGGATCGCCGAGATGAAGATCATCGCGGTCTTTTGGAAGCGGGGATGCTCGCGGATCATCGCGGCCAGTTCAAAACCGTCGAGTTCCGGCATGCAGACGTCGACCAGGATGATGGCGACGTCGTTCTTGAGCAGGAACTCGAGCGCTTCGCGCCCGGACGCCGCCGTGATCAGATTCTCGCCAAGCTCCTTCAGGATGACCTCATAGGCGAGCAGCTTCGCCGGCTGATCGTCTACCAGAAGAATATTGACTTGCTCGTGGTCCATCATCTGTGCGTGCCGATCAGCGGTGGAGCCACATACGAATGGCAAGGAGCAACTGCTCGGTGTTGACGGGCTTTGCCAGATAGTCCGACGCGCCGGCCTCAAGGCATTTCTCGCGGTCGCCCTTCATCGCTTTCGCGGTCAGCGCGATAATCGGAAGCCGGCCGAACGAGGGATTTTGCCGGATCACGCCGATGGTCTGGTAACCGTCCATCTGCGGCATCATGATATCCATTAGCACGATCGCTATTTTGGGGTTGGATTCCACCAGCGCAATGGCCTCGTGGCCGGTAGTCGCCGTCAGCACCTTCATGCCGCGCCGTTCCAGCACGCTCGACAGCGCGAAGATGTTGCGGGCATCATCGTCCACCAGCAGCGCGGTCTTGCCAACCAGGTCCTCATCGGAACTATTGAGCTTCTCGAGCATCCTCTGCTTCTCAACCGGCAATTCCGTGATCACACGGTGCAAAAACAGCGACGTTTCGTCGAGCAGGCGTTCCGGCGATTCGACGCCTTTCACCACGATGCTGCGGGCCATGGTATGGAGTTCCGCATCTTCCTCGGCCGAAAGTTCCCGTCCCGTGAACACGACCACCGGGACGTTCGACAGGGCCTCATCGTTGCGGATCTGGTCAAGCACCTCGAAACCGCTCATGTCCGGCAACCGCAGGTCCAGCACGACGCAGTCGCAGGGGTTGTCGCGCAGCACCGAGAGCGCGCCGGCGCCGGTGTCCGTGGTCAGGATTTCGATGTCGACGTGATCGAGCAGCGCCTTGATGCTCATCTGCTCTGCGGCGTTGTCTTCCACGATCAGAAGACGCTTGCGCCGCGGCTTGGCGTATTCCTTGATCTGGGACAATGCGGCGCTGACGCCCTCGGTCGTCGTCGGCTTGTTGACGAAGGAAAACGCGCCGCGCGCCAGCGCGTGCTGGCGGTCTTCGTCGAGGGTGATGATCTGCACCGGAATATGCCGGGTCAGCGGACTATGCTTGAGCTGGCTCAGCACGGTCCAGCCCAGCATGTCCGGCAGGAAGACGTCAAGTGACACCGCCGAGGGCTGGAACTGCTTGGCAAGTTCGAGCGCTTCGGCGCCGCGATTGGCGACGAGGACCTTGAAGCCCTTGTCGCGCGCGAGATCGATCAGCACCCGGGCATAATGCGGATCATCCTCGACGATCAGCAGGATGGTGTCGCCGGCCTCGAGATTGAGCCGATCATCCGCCAGCTGCTCGATTACCCGCTCGGGGGTTGCTGCGATCTGCAGTGCCGGCACCGACAGATAGGACGACGGGGTAGGGGTTCGCGGCGCGACGGTAGGTCCGGAATATTTCAGCGGCAGATAGAGCACGAAGGTGCTGCCCTTGCCCGGGGCGCTTCGCAGATGAATTTCGCCGCCGAGCAGGCTCGCAAGTTCGCGGCTGATGGCGAGGCCAAGGCCGGTGCCGCCATATTTGCGGCTGGTGCCGGCATCCGCCTGCTGGAACGCCTCGAAGATCAGCTTCTGCTTTTCCGGCGGGATGCCGATGCCGGTATCGGTCACCTCAAAGGCAACAACAGCGGGCGCGTGGTTCAGGATCGGATGTTCTGCGCTCCAGCCGCCGAGTGCTGCCGACACGCTCATCCGCACGCCGCCTTCGGCGGTGAACTTGAACGCGTTCGAGAGCAGGTTCTTCAAGACCTGCTGCAGGCGCTTGGAGTCGGTCACCATGCTGCGGGCGAGGTTCTCGTCGACGCTGATGTTGAACGAGAGCTGGCGGTTCTCGGCTTCGTGCTTGAACGGCCGGCCGACCGTCTCCAGCAGGTTCGAAGTCAGGATTTCCTCGGCGTCGACCGTCACCGTTCCGGATTCGATCTTGGAGAGGTCGAGGATGTCGCTGATCAGGTTGAGCAGGTCGGTGCCGGCACCGTGGATGGTGCGGGCGAACTCGACCTGCTTCGCCGACAGATTGCCGTCGGGGTTTTCGGTGAGCTGCTGGCCGAGGATCAGGATGCTGTTCAGCGGCGTGCGCAGCTCGTGCGACATGTTGGCGAGGAATTCGGACTTGTACTTCGACGTCAACGACAATTCGGTCGCCTTCTCTTCGAGCGCGCGCCGCGCCTGTTCGATTTCCTGGTTCTTTCTTTCGACCTCGACGTTGCGCTCGGCGAGCTGCTGGGCCTTCTGCTCCAGCTGTTCGTTGGTCTGCTGCAATTCCTTTTGCTGGGTCTGCAATTCGCCGGCGAGCTGCTGCGACTGCTTCAATAGGCCCTCGGTCTGCATCGTGGCCTCGATGCTGTTGAGCACGATGCCGATACTGTCGGTGAGCTGTTCGAGGAAGGTCATCTGCGAAGTCGTGAACGAACTGACGGAGGACAGCTCGATGACGGCCTTGACCTGAGCTTCGAACAGCACCGGAAGCACGACGAGGTTTTTGGGAACCACGCGCAACAGCGCCGAATTGATCGGCATGGTGTCGGCCGGGATGTCCGAGATTACACGCTGGCGCTTGTCCATCGCGCATTGCCCGATCAGGCCTTCGCCGAACAGCACGGATTGCGGATGGGGGTGGTTGCCGTCGCCGGCGTAGGCCGACAACAGCCGCAATTGCCCGTTGTCCTCGTTTTCGACGCGGTAGATGACGCCCATATGGGCGTTCACCAGCGGCGTTAGTTCGGTCAACAGCAGCCGGCCCACCGTGGTGAGATCGCGCTGGCCCTGCAGCATGTTGGTGAATT
>JACDAG010000913.1 GCA_013695565.1 Bradyrhizobium sp. | reverse complement strand
CGTCACAACTGTGGCCAGCGCCAGCCTGCCACTTTCACTGCCGGACAGTTCGGCGGATCCGACGCTCTGGAAGAGCAAGGCCGGGAACAAAATCCAGTAGTTCAGTCCCTCTACTCCGCGCCAGCCTTCGTCGCTGATGAGCTTCCTTCGCCCTGCGACGCAACCGAGTGCGATCAGACCGAACACAGGGATGAGGCTGATGACCGCCGCTGACACGCGCTTATGCCAGGTTCAAGCGATTTACTTTGAGGCTGAGCGACCAGCGCAGACATCGAGAGAGTTGCCGCATCTGATGCTGGAGGCGGCCTATGTCTTTGCTGAACTCGACCAACAGCCTTGGGGAAGGCCGCGCACGGCCAACGACAGCCTTGTCTCGGCCATCAATTTCAACAACGCGCTGCCCGCTCGACATAGGTCAAACCTTCACCTGAACTGCAACACGGTCGCTCGATCACGCCGCGTCGAAAGGCCGTTTTCCCTCGCGCGGCTTGATACTGACCAGAAGTCATTATATACTGACTGGAAGTCAGTAGGCAATGGCAATGAGTGCAACCACTCGTCGTCGCTTGGACCCGGAGGTCCGACGGCAGGAAATCATCGAAGCAGCCGAACGGTTGCTCAAAAGGAATGGCCCAGATGTACGGGTTGAGGACGTCGTGCTTGAAGCGGCCGCGGCGAAGGGCACGTTCTATCTTTACTTCCCCACGTGGGACGATCTGCTTGAAGCGATACGTGGGCGAATCATCAAGGCGTTCGACGAGGCTCATTCTGTCCAGAGCGGAGCGGGTGCAGAGCTGGAATGGCCGCGCGTCCTTGATCGGCTCGCGGTTGCATTTGTCGATGCAGTGATCGCGATGGGCGGTTTGCATACGGTGCTGTGGCACACAGATTTTGCCCGGCGACGGCCGATCAGCGAGGCCGACGACCCCATCAACCGGCTGACTTCCATCCTATGCGCCGGCCAGCACGCAGGGGCGTTTGCAGAGGTAGACGCGCGCCTGGCCGGACGGCTTTTGTTTGCGGTCATACACGAAACCGCCGACGCCTTGGCGGCCGGCGAGGATCGCGAACGCGCGCTCCTTGCCATGCGCCGGATACTGCAAAGGACACTTGAGCCGGAGCCCCGATGAGCGAGGCTGGAAGGAGTCGTGTCCTGGTTATTGGCGGCACACGCGGTGCCGGACTCCTAATTGCACGCCGGCTGTATGACCGTGGTTTCCAAGTGCGCGTCCTGGCGCGCGACCCGGCCAGAGCCTCAGCCGAACTTGGCCCGACCTTTGAAGTGGTCACCGGGGATCTTGGAAAGGCGGACTCGCTTCGCCTGGCGGTGGCCGACGTGAATCACATCATTTTCACGGCGGGGGCGCCCAGTGGACGCTATGCGCCCGAGAGTCTGCTCAAGGCAACCGACTATCAGGGCGTGGTCGATACGCTTCAGGCCGCGCGTCAAGCGGCGCTCCAGGGTCGTTTCGTTTATCTCAACTAGATCGGCATCGCGACGCCGTCTTTGGCAGGAACCCTGATCAACCTGCTGAAGAGGAACACATTTGTCTGGCGCCGCCGCGCCGAAGACGACATTCGTGCCAGCGGCCTGGACTACACGATCATCCGCGTCGGATTTCTGCTCAACCGGCCTAGCGGCGAGCACGCGATCATGGTCGGCCAGGATGCTCTTCCGTTAGCATTTCGCCATCGGATCGCCCGCGCTGATGTCGCAGAGGTATTCGTCGAAGCGATGCAGCATCCGCGCGCATCGAGGGCGACATTCGAAATCGTGTGGGGCAAAGGTCCGAGGCGGGAAGCTTGGGGTACCCTCCTTGAGACGCTCAAGCCCGATCAGCCGCGACCGGGTATGCAGTAGTAAGGATCGGATGGACCCCGACGTCTGTCGATCCTTCTCAATAGCTCGCCGTGCGAAAACGCTGTAAAGACAGCGGTTGAAGAAGAAACGCCAGCCAAGGAGAACACCATGAACCTCGACCGCAGAACCATTCTAACGACCGGCGCTTTGGCGCTGGCGGGAGCGGGGGCACAGAGCGCAACGGCCACCGCGCAGGCTGGGCCGAAGGCGATGTTTCCGGTCTCGATGACGACGATTCCGATTGTCGGGGAAACCGACGTGTTTCAGGTCCGGCGGATTTATTGCATCGGGCGCAACTACGCAGCGCATTCGCGCGAAATGGGATCTGATCCGAACCGCGAGCCGCCGTTCTTTTTCCAGAAGCCGACGGACGCGATCCAGAACGTCGCGATCGGCAGCGTCGCCGATCATCCCTATCCTTCGCTGACCAAGAATTATCACTACGAAGTCGAACTGGTGGCAGCGCTGAAGTCGGGTGGCACCAATATCCCCGCGGAGAAGGCGCTCGATCACGTCTATGGCTATGCGGTCGGCCTCGACATGACGCGGCGCGATCTGCAGCGCGCGCTGGGCGACGAGAAAAAACCCTGGGAGATCGGCAAGAGCTTTGACCGCTCCGCCGTGCTCGGCCCGATCCACCCCGCCGCCAAAACAGGACATTTCACCAAGGGCGCGATCTCGCTGGCGTTGAACGGCACCGTCAAGCAGAACTCCAATTTGCTGAACATGAGCTGGAACGTCGCCGAGCAGATCTCCAAGCTCTCGGATGCCTTTGAGCTGAAGGCCGGCGACATCATCTATTCCGGCACCCCGGAAAATGTCGGCCCGGTGGTCAAGGGCGACGTGCTCCTCTGCAAGATCGAGGGGCTGCCGGATATGTCGATCAAGATTGTGTAATCGATCTCTCGCAGTCATTCCGGGGCGTGCGCAGCACGAACCGCAGATGCGCAATTGCGCATCGGGGGATCTCGAGATTCCGGGTTCGACGCGTTGCGTCGCCCCGGAATGACGGGATTTAAAGTCACCCCGTCAAATCCGCGAATTGCGGATTCTTGTGCAGATAGTCGACCACGAAACCGCAGCCGGCGACCACCTTGTGGCCGTCGGCGCGGATCAGTTCCAGCGCACCCTTGACCAGTTCGGAGGCGATGCCGCGGCCGCGCAGCGCCCGCGGTGTCTCGGTATGGGTGATGATCACGGCGGACGGCGTCAGGCGGTAATTCGCAAAGGCCACCGAGCCCTCGACGTCGAGTTCGAAGCGGCTTTGCGCCTTGTTGTCGCGGACGGTCATAGAGGAGTTCCCAAGCGATTCACCTTGGTTCATTTAGTGATATGAACCCGTCGATGCAAACGTGCGACCAAGGGGGAAATCGCTTGCCGGGGACGACATCATGCGCATTTTGACCTGCCTGACCGCATCGCTGCTGGGTGCCGCGCTGACGCTTGCGCAACAGCCTGGGGCTTCGGCGGAGGGCGACCGGAACTGGCAGGCCTGCGTCGGTACAGCCACCGCGCCGAATGAAAAGGTGACGGCGTGCAGCACCGTGATCGAATCCGGGAAGGAGACCGGCAAGCGGCTGGCGGCGGCCTATTGCTTCCGCGGCCACGGGCTGACTGAAAAACGCGAACTCGACGCCGCGCTTTCCGATATCAACGAATCGATCCTGCACGATCCCGGTTCGGCCTGCGCCTTCACCAACCGCGGCCGTGTCTACTCCCTCAAGCGCGAGTTCGATCGCGCGATTACCGATTACGACGAGGCGATCCGGCTCGATCCGGCCTTCGCGCTGGCCTACAACAACCGTGGCGACGCCTTCTTCAACAAGGGCGACCTCGCCCGCGCGCTGACCGACTTCGATACCGCCATCAAATACAATCCAAAGCTCGCTGCCGCCTATGCCAATCGCGGCTATCTCTATCATCGCAAGCGCGACAGGACCCGCGCGATTGCCGACTACAGCACTCAGATCAAGCTGAAGCCGGACGTGCTGGCCTATATCAACCGCGGCAATGTCTACCGCGATACCGAACAGCTCGATCGGGCCGCGGCTGACTATACCGCGGCGGCCAAAATCGCGCCGACCGATGCACGGGGCTGGCGCAACCGCGGCATGATCCGCATGTATCAGGGCGACACCAAGCGCGGCATTGCCGATTACGACAAGGCGCTGCAGTACGATCCGGCGGATGCCTATTCCTGGAACAATCGCGGCCAGGGCAAGATGCGGCTCGGCGACAAGGTTGGCGCGATCGCGGATTTCCGCAAGGCGCTGGAGATCAATTCCACGCTGCGCACCGCGCGCGAGGGCCTGCAGCAGCTTGGTGCGGCACAATAACACTATTGCCCCGTGGACGGCGTTGGCCGGGAGGGGTGGTGTGCAAGATCGTGGCGGGCAGGACTTGCGCGCCGGTCTGGCGTGCCTACGTCTTAGCCAGGACATACGCCCCGATGCGGCCCGGATGTGGTTCGGAATCGGAATTGTCAGGGATTGCCGGCCGCTGACGTATGCCTCTTTTTCAAGGGAGGTTTACAATGTCGGACTTTCGTTTCCTTGGTAAGCATCGATCGTGGGAAGACTGGTTCGGCATGCTGCTCGGCGTGCTGATCGTGGTGTCGCCATGGTTTCCCATGCAGCCCGCCAATGAGGTCATGACCACCGAGCGCAGCATCATGATCCTCAATACGTTTGTGGTCGGCATGCTGGTGTTCGGCCTCGCCCAGCTCGAATATGTCGCGTTGCAGCGCTGGGAGGAGGTCGCCGAGATCGTCCTCGGGCTCTGGCTGATCGCTTCACCGCTGATGTTCAGCTATTCCGGCGACGATTTTCTGCAGGCTTGGCACGCCATGCTCGGCGGCATCGTGGTCCTGCTCGGCGCGCTTGCTCTATGGCAGGATTGGCATCTGAGCGATCAGGAACTCGCCAACCACCCGCAATAAGGGCTTGCGGGCGGACCTGGCGGCCTGTCGCCGGCGGGTCCGCTGGTTCTTCGGCGGAGTGGCCAATCGACCACGACCTCGGTTCACGGAATCGGGGAGATCAGCGTACGCCCGTTCCCTTGCAACGCTGGCATTTCACGACGTTATCGCCCTTCTTGACCAGGCCCTTGCCCTCGCAATTCTTGCATTTCTGCTTCTTCTTGATGTTCGGGCCTTTTTCATTGGCCATCATGATCTCCCGGCGACGTGTTTGGCTGATATCACCATATCACCATGAGCCAGCCATGCAGCCGCGTCTACAAGCACGCGCTGTGGACGGCGCGCCGCGCGCTGGCGGAGGCCGGGCTTTCTGCTAACGTCCGGCCGGGGACGTTCAGGTCAGGTTTGAGAAGCGTAACGATGATGATTTTGCTCGCCTTGTGCAGTGCAGTGGTGTCGACATGACGGTATCGGAGACAATGGCCGCGCCGCGCGGCGGCCTGGCGCGGATGTCGAACCGGGTGATGAATCTGGCGCATCTGGTGACCCAGAATGCCCGCCGCCATGGCGACCGTACCGGCTTCATCTGGGGTGAACGGTCCTGGACCTGGCGCGAGATCGACCGCGCCGTCTCGGCGCTGGCGGCGGCGCTTTCCGAACGCGGCCTCGTCAGGGGTGACCGGCTGCTGGTGCATTCCAAGAATTGCGACGAGATGTTCTGGTCGATGTTCGCGGCGTTCCGGCTCGGCGTGGTCTGGGTGCCGACCAATTTCCGCCTTATGCCCGATGAAGTGGCCTATCTCGCCACCGCTTCCGGCGCGAAGGGTTTTTTGTGCTACGGCGATTTCCCGGCGCATGCGGGCGCGGTTGCCAACCCCGCGCTGCAGTTCATCTGGCGGATCGGCGACGGCGCTTTCGGCGAGCAATCCGTCGGCGCTGCGATCGCAGCGCATGCAGGCGCTGACGTCGCCAATACCGCGGTCGACTACGACGATCCCTGCTGGTTCTTCTTCACCTCCGGCACCACGGGACGCTCCAAGGCGGCGGTGCTGACCCACGGCCAGATGGCCTTCGTGGTCACCAACCATCTCGCCGATCTGATGCCCGGCACCACCGAGGAAGACGCTTCGCTGGTGGTAGCGCCGCTGTCGCATGGCGCGGGCGTACATCAGCTGGTGCAGGCCGCGCGCGGCGTGCCGACCATCCTGCTGCCGTCGGAGAAATTC